>JACCTI010000339.1 GCA_013812515.1 Chthoniobacterales bacterium | reverse complement strand
CACGAAAGTAGCGTAGTCGCTCTCGCCCCGGAGCTCCGAGTGCGTGAACTCGTAAAGATCGCGCGCCAGCGCAACCGTCGTTTTTTCGCTCGAAAGCAGATCGTAAACCGCGAGAACATACGCCTCTGCGTTGCAGGCGGCACGCGCGCCGACACAAGGGAATTGCTGCTGCATCACGAGTCCATGAAAGGCCTGATGCGCCTCGTTCCAGAAAGCATTTCCGCCACAAGTCAGCGCGAGGCGGCTCGGGACGAATCCGCCTCTCCGCGCTCGCTCCAATCCGCCGGGAGCCGGGATAATTTCCGTCTGGAGTCTGTTCCTTTGCATTGCCCTCTTCACCGGAAATACGAGCCTCGCCTGCTTCACGGGTGCAACTTTTCCGCAGCCAAACGGAAGGCGCGGTGGTTTGCTCTTTACCCTCGCGAAACTAGATTGGCGCTCTCGTGGATGAAAACGGCACGGCTCTCGCATCGGACCGTCGCACCTGGCTCAAACGCGCTGGGATTGCGCTCGGCGTTCTTGTGCTTTTGCTCCTCGCTTTTCATCGCCCCATTCTCCTGACAGTTGGCCGCCGCCTCGCGATCAAATTCGCGGCAAAGGAGAACCTCCGTCTCGATTGCAGGCTCGAAGGCTCCATCTTCACGAATCTCGTCGTCCGCAATCTGCGGATCGTGCCGGCCGGACCGACGATCGTTGAATCGATCGACGCGGATTATATCCGCGCGGATTACAGCCTGCTCGCGCTCTGGCGAAACGGTGCGTCCGAGTTCCTGGACAAAGTGGAGGTCCGAAACGTCACGTCCGTGCTGGATCCCGCGAAGGCTTCGCTGAAACCGAAAGTGCCGAAGCCGGATAGGAAGATCACTCTGCCGACGATCTTTCCGCGGGAGGTGCAGATCGCAGACGTCAATCTGCTCGTGCGCTCCACGGCCGAGGCGCGGGACTTCGTCCTTGAGCATTTCGACCTCGATCTAAATGCCGACGCGCCGGGCGAGCTTCGGATTGGCAAACTCCAGATTCCATCGCTCCCGGCTTGGACGAACCTGTCCGCGCAGACCACTTACGCTGACCGGAACCTGTCGATCACCGGGCTCAATCTCGATGCGGAGAATAAGATTCGTTTGCTCGGGGTCGATGCTTCTCGCATCAAATCGAAGAGCATCGGCCTGGCCTTGGACACTTCGCTCGCGGGTGGCACCTTTGCGGGCTCGATCGCCCTGACCGAGACGGGCAGTTCGCTCGATACAAAAGCGCGGTTCGTGGCCGACAACATCTCCCTCGACACACTCCGCGGTTATATCGGCCGGCCGCCTGAATTCTTATCCGGCAACATGGACCGGCTGGAGGTGGTTTGGCGCGGCGCGATCGATGCGCCGCGCTCGTGGGATGGCACTGTCACGGCGCGCCTTAGCAATCTGAGGAAGGGCAACATCGCGCTTGATCGCGCCGCTCTCGATTTGAGCGCGCACGGAGCTGTCGCGACGATTACCTCAGCTGAACTCGCGCAAGGGCCTAACGTGGTCCGGCTAACGGGCACAGCATCGTTGCCGGCGGGCATCCGGGAATTCGGCCGCGCACCGGCTTCGTTCCAGATCAGCGGAGCGTTACCAGATCTTCAGGCGTTGACTGCGAGTTTCCCGCAGAAGTTGGGCGGCGCAGCGACGCTCGAAGGCCGCGCGGATATCGTTGATGCCACATTGCGGACTGCGATCCAAGTTTCCGCGAGTTCACTTTCCTGGGAAGGCGGATCGGCGGAGGGCGCCAGCGCATCGATCACGGCGAGCAAACAAATGCCGCCGGTCGGTTCGGAGAAAATTTACTACGCGGACTTGCGCACTGATTCGACGCTGGAGGCGACGAACGTGCGGATCGGCGAGTACACGATCGATGCGGTGCACGCGAAGATGCAAAGCGCGGACGACCTTGTCACGGTCGAACAAGCCAGCGTCGTCCGCGCGCAAAACACCGCCGCGGTCAACGGCACGTATCGGTTGCCGATTGCCTTCGCGAAGGCGCGGCTTCAGCCAGCAGATATCTCGCTCTCTGTGGAGGCGCCTGAGCTGGCGACAATCTGGGCGACGGATGCGGAGAATAAGATTTCGGGGCCGCTTCAGGCGCACGGGCAGATCGCGTTGCGTGACGGCATCGCCGATGGGCTCGTCTCAATTTACGGCTCCAACCTGCGCAGCGGAAAGCTGGTTGTGCCGGAGCTGAGCTCGGAGGTCGCGATCTCGAAAAACGTGGTTTACCTGAATGATTTCACCGCGAGCTTGAGCGAAAGCGATTACATCCGTGCCTCGGGGATGATCTCGCCGGACAAACCTTACCGTTACAGCGGGAGCGTCTCGGCGAACGTGGCTGATCTCGCGATGTTAAAGCCAATCCTCGCCGCATGGGGGAATAACAATGAAGTCGCCGGCTCGCTTGTCCTCGATTGGCGCGGCAGCGGCGAAGCCATGGCGTTCAACAACTCGGGCGAGCTAAAACTGAACCTGGAGAACGGCCGCTATGCCAATCTTCTCGGTCTTCAGGCGCGAATCGACGCGAGCTATTCGCCGGAGGGCCTCAACGTTCCCATCGTTTACTTCGGGAGCGACAAGATGCTGTTCCAAGCCAACGCCGAAGCGAAGGGGAATAGCCTTGAGATCACGAACATTCAGATTGATCAGGGCAAAGCGAAATACGCCGCCGGTTACGTCTCGCTGCCGTTCGTCTGGAGGAACATCGGATCCGGTCGCCCGGTCGTTGATGCAGATGGGAAAGTGGCAGTGACCTTCCGGTCCGAGAATCTCGACATCAAGAAACTCACCGACGATCTCGGTGCGCCGCCCGTGGGCTCCGGATTGGTCAGCACAAAAATCGACGCGGAAGGAACGCTCGCGAACCTGAGCGCGCGGCTGGAAATGGCGGCGCGCGATCTGAAGAGCGACAAATTGCCGACGCTGGAGCCGGCGACGTTCGCGCTCACCGCGGAAATGCAAAGCAATCAGCTCGCGTTCGCGGGCAAGTTGCAGCAGTCGCGCATTCAGCCGGTCACAATTACCGCTAATCTGCCGTTGAATCTGGCGCGCATCATCGAAGAACGAAAATTCGACGAGAACACTCCCGTGACGGGGAAGCTGCAACTGCCACGCAGCTCGGTAAATTTCCTGCGGCAGTTCGCGCCAGGCGTTGAGCAACTCGACGGCGATGTCGTATTGGATGTGAACGTGAACGGCACCGTGGCGAAGCCGGTCCTGAGCGGGACGGGAGAGATGACGATCAACGTCGGCCGGTTCAGCAACCCGAATTTACCTGTGCTGCGCGGCTTGAGATCCAGGCTTGCTTTCAGTGGCGACACCCTCACTATCGAACGATTCGCGGGCGATCTGGCGGGCGGACCGTTCACGCTCTCCGGGGGATTGACTTTTCCAAAGCTGACCGAGCCCAGCTTCGATCTGCGACTGAAGGCCGAGAGCGCGCTGGTGGCGCGCAGTGATGATCTAACAGCGCGGGCTGATGCGGACATTCGCGTCGTCGGTCCGTTTGCGAGCGCGAACGTCACCGGGACTGTCGCCCTAACGAATAGTCAGTTTTTGAAGAACATCGACCTGATCCCGATCGCCTTGCCGGGTCGTCCACCGCCGAGGCCGGAGCCACCCTCGGCGAGCGCGATGCTGTCGTTTCCCTATCCGCCGCTGCGGGACTGGAAGTTCGATGTCGTCGTCAAAACAAAGGATCCGTTTCGGCTCCGCGGAAACCTTGCGAACGGCGGCGCGATCGTCGACCTGAAGCTCGTCGGGACTGGTTTGAATCCGGGACTCTCCGGAATTGTGCGGCTCGAAAACGTGGAGGCAACGTTGCCCTTCAGCCGGCTTAAAATCGACTATGGCTTCCTCTATTTCGATCCGGGCGATTCGCTCAACCCGAAAATCGATTTGCAAGGCACGTCGCTCCTCCGCGATTACACCGTCCACGTTTATGTTTACGGCACTACGAAGGCACCGGAGGCGGTCTTTACCAGCGAGCCGCCGCTGCCGCAGGAGGACATTATTTCTCTGCTCGCGACCGGGGTGACGCGTCAGGAATTACTCAGCGGGAGCAATGTGCTGGCCGGCCGCGCGGCGATGCTCCTCGTGCAGCAGCTCTATCGGAAAGTGTTCAAGAAAGGTGAGGCAACGAAAAGCAATTCCGTTTTCAATCGCCTGCAGGTGGACGTCGGCACCGTTGATCCTCGGACCGGCCAACAATCCGCGACCGCGCGCTTCAAGCTCAACGACAACTTTCAGCTCGTGGGCGATCTGGGTGTTGGTGGCGACTTCCGCGGACAGGTGAAATATCTAATCCGATTCCGATGAGCGAAAGCGCTCCGTCGCTGTCGAGCGCCTGCTATAGCGACGGCGCTGCGTCGCCGCGTGAGGCGGAATGCTGTAGCCACGGCGCTGCGTCGTCGTGCGGCGCGGATAGCAGCGCAAATTCCCGTCGCTCATCAAATCAATTTCACCCCGACAGAGCGTTGCGGCGACCAGAACTACGGAAAGACAAGCACGGCTCTTCGTTCACACACGTGCCGCACGCCGACACAGCGGCGTGGCTACAGTGCGTTCTCCTCGTCGCGCTCTGCAGCGCATTTCTCGTTGCGCCCGCCTTCGGCCAAACCGCCGTTCAGGTACCGCGAACGGCAGAGAAAGATCGCGCCGAACGAAAGGTCGCCAAAGAACAAAACAAGGTCGCGCAATCCGCGGATGTCGAAATCAACGGCGCGACCGCATTCAGCGAGACGGAACTCCGATCGCAATTAAAGGAACAGATCGCTGCGCTCTCGGAGTTCGGCGTCACGGCGGCGCGCGCGGACGACGCGGCGTTCTTCCTGGAGCTGTTTTACCGGAGACACGGCTACTCGAAAGTCAATGTGCGCTACTCACTCCCCGGCGGTCGTCGCCTCCGTCTCGACGTCAACGAAGGTCCGCTCGTCACACTCGGAACGGTGAAGTTCGTCGGCAACCATCATCAGCCATCCGAGAAGCTGTTCGAATATGTCGTTGGTCCGACTCGCGAGCGTTACTCAAGGGCGCAACGGAACCTTCCCTTCGTCTCGTCCGATATCGAAGAAGGCGTCGATCTGGTCCATCGGCTCTATGTTGCCGAAGGCTTTCTCGATTCGATTGTGCAGGCGCCGCACTACGAAACGAGCGCGAACGGCACGCGGGTCGACGCGCGCATCGTGATCGTGGAAGGCCGGCAATATTTCTTCGGCGATGTCTCCTTCGCGGGACGGACGATTTTTCGGGCGGAAGATCTCCGCCGCCAAATGCTCGATCTCGTCCGGCAGCCCTACACCGAAGCGCGTCTCGCCGATATCCCGCGCCGTTTGCAGGCTTACTACAAGGCGCGGGGTTACTACGACGTGCAGGTGGACGCCGTCGGCGCGCCCACTTCGACGCGAAGCGGACGTGTGCCGGTGCGGGTTACGATCGAGCCAGGCACCCTTTACCACTTCGACGGCGCGAGCGTTTTCGGGCTGAAACGTTTGCATCCGAGCTACGTCACCAATCGCTTCACCGGCCTGAGCGGGAAAACGTACAACCCTGAACTGGTGGACGAGAGATTTCGTGACCTGATGCGAACGGGATTGTTCAACGTCCTCCAGATTCAGCCGGTTCCGGTGCATGGCGATGAGCTGCACCTCTCGATTTCCGCCGAGGAGGCGAAGAGCAAGGAGTTCGGCTTCTCGTTAGGCTACGGCTCGTATGTGGGTGCGATTGCGGGCGTCTCGTATCGCAATCGGAATCTTTTCGGCACGGGGCGACCGCTCACGACTTCGCTGGAATATTCGACGCGCAGCTACAAGGGAGAAATTATTTACGAAGATCCGTATTTCTTCGAGACCGAAAACAAATTCCGCTTCCGGGTCTCGGCCTTGACCTACGATTTCGAAGGTTATTCGAAATTTGAGATTGGCGGGCGGCTCGAACTCAGCCGGGAATGGACGAAGAAATATCAGACCGGCATCGTCTTCTCCGCGCGCCACGTCGAAATCACGAGCGCTGACATTGCGCCGGAGTTCCTCGGCCGCACCTCCTATCAGGTGAACTCGTTCGGCTTCACGCAAACGCTCGACCTGCGGGAAAGTCCCTTTGTCTCGCCGCGCGGCCTGGTCGTGGACAACACGTTCGATCTGGCGGCGTCGGTGCTCGGCAGTCAGATTGAATTTGTCCGCAGTACGATTCGCGCCAGCTACTACATCCAGTTCGCGCCGAAAGTGCAAAGTGTGCCGGTCGCGGGCAACGCGGACAGTGGAGGCGGCTTCCGCAGATGGTTCCGGCAATCGTCGCTCGCTTTCGGCGCCCGCGCGGGAATCGTGCACTCGTTAGGCGGGAGAGGGAATGACGCACTCGAGCTGCCGATCGATGAGCGTTTCTTCAATGGCGGCAGCACCACAGTGCGCAGCTTCGTCGAGCGTGATCTCGGCCCGCACGATCGCGACAACCCCATCGGGGGCGAGTTCTTCACGGTGTTCAACGCCGAATACACGTTTCCCATTTTCGGCGAAGTGGAGGGGGCCGTCTTTGTCGATGCGGGCAACTTGCTCGCCAGTTCGGAGAGTCCGGGGTTAAGCGATATGCGTTATGCGCTCGGGGTGGGCTTGCGCTACAAACTGCCGATCGGCCCGGTGCGTCTCGATTACGGAGTGAATCCGAGTCCGCGCGGGCAGGAAGACTTCGGTGCGTTCCATTTCAGCTTTGGATTTGCGTTTTGAAGACCCATGCGCTGCATCGTTCAATTTGAGGCGGCGATATATTTAGCTTTCATCCCGATCCGCGAAGACGGAGAGGGACCTCACATCCTCCCAATGACTACGCGAAGAGCAGCAAGTGTGATCAAGCGCCTAATGCGAGATCCTTCGCCGTCTGTGCGGCTCAGGATGACAGTGTAGAACTGTCGCGCTCCGGTATTGTGAAGCGCTGTTCTTATTTGCTTCCGATTCGCCGAAGCACTTTCGCTCCAACTGAAGCGCAGGAGCTGGCGGCTTACTTCCAAACACTTGGCGCGGCCGGTTGCGAGGTCATCGTGGTCGATGGCTCGCCCGAGGAAGTTTTCGCGCAGCACGATCAGCTTTGGTCAACTGCCTGCCGGCACGAGCCGGTTGATCGGCGGTTCGGATTCATGAATGACAAGGTCAACGGCGTTCACACCGGCGTGGAGCTGGCCGCATCCGAGAAGATCATCCTGGCCGATGACGACATCCGCTACACCGCGGCCGATGTGGGAACGATATGCGAGTTACTGGAACAATTTGAGATGGTGCGCCCACAGAATTTCCTCTCACCCTTACCGTGGTGGGCGCGGATGGAATCGGCGCGGATGTTAATCAACCGCGCCACCCTGCGCACGGGCGATTATCCGGGGACCTGCGCATTCCGCCGGTCCACCATGCTGCGGATCGGGCACTACGACGGCGATGTGCTCTTCGATAACGAAGAGATTGTACGGCACTTCGCGCGCGCGGGCGCGACGATTGATTATGCGCTCGACTTCTTTGTGCAGAAACACCCGCCGGCGCTGCGCAAATGGAAGGAGCAGCGGCCGCGACAAGCCTACGAAGACTTCGGGCTGCGCGCGAAAACGGCGGTGTTTCTCGCGCTCCCGATTGTGGTGCTGCTGAGCGCCACGCTTGGAGGATTGGCGGGCTTTCTAACTTGCCTGTTGGTCGTCTCTATTTTCGCGGTCGCACTCGCCTGTGCTGGTGGCGCGCGCGGCGAAGCGAGTGAATTCATTCCCCCGTGGATCTGTCTTTACGCGCCGCTCTGGATCGCGGAGCGCTGCTTCAGCACCTATTGCGCTCTCGGTTGGTTCTTGCGGTACGGCGGTTATCCTTTCGGTGACAAGTTGCTGACGAAGGGAATCGGACGCGATTGGGTAGAGGGCGGCCGCGTTGCTGCGAAAAGCGCCGAACAACGAAGGAAGATTTAGCACCAGGTGATCTTGCACCTGCACTTTTACTTACACATGCCCGAAGACGACGAGTGCAAGTTAAAGTGAAAGTGTAAGTGCGAGAGGGCCACGCCAGAAGTTGCTTACATGAATCGAGAAAGCACCCCGCCGTCACTAGGCGACATTTCGGCCGAGGAATTTCGGCGTCACCTGCACGAGATCGCGAATTGGATCGCGGACTACCGCGAGCACATCGCGGACAAACGCATTTCGCCTGCCGCGAAACCGGGCGCAATTCGCGCGGCGCTGCCCTTCGCAGCGCCCGAGCAAGGCGAGTCGCTCGACACAATCATGGCCGATTTCGAGCGCGTGATTCTTCCCGGCATCACGCATTGGGCGCATCCGCAATTCATGGGCTATTTCGGCGCGACGACGACTGGGCCGGGCATTCTCGCGGAAATGCTGACGGCCGCGCTGAACGTGAACGCGATGACCTGGCGCACGTCACCTGCCGCCACCGAGCTCGAGACGGTTGTCCTCAGTTGGCTTCAGCAGTGGCTCGGTTTGCCTAACGAGTTCAGCGGCGTTGTTTATGATACGGCTTCGATTTCGACCATGCACGCGCTGGCCGCGGCGCGCGAGGAAGCGAGCACTTCCGTGCGCACGCTCGGGCTTTCCGGGCGAAGCGAGTTGCCGATCTTCCGTGTCTACACCTCAGATCAGGCGCATAGCTCGGTGGAGAAAGCGGCGATCGCCCTGGGATTAGGAGAACACAACGTTCGCCGCATCGCGAGCGACTCCGAGTTTCGCATGGACGCAAAGGCGCTGCGGGAAACGATCGCGGCCGATCTGCGGAAGGAGTTTATGCCGCTCGCGGTCGTGGCGACTGTGGGCACCACTTCGACGGCAAGTGTCGATCCGGTGAGCGGGATCGCGGCTGTCTGCCGTGAGCATCAGATGTGGTTGCACATTGACGCCGCTTACGGCGGCGGGATGGCGCTCCTGCCAGAATGCGACTGGGTGCGGAACGGGTGGAACGAGGCGGACTCGTTAGTCCTCAACCCGCATAAGATGCTCTTTGTGCCGTTTGATTTCAGCGCGCTCTACGTGCGCGACATCGAACGGTTGCGGGATGTCTTCACTCTTGTGCCCGAGTATCTGCGCGGTGATGCGGCCGGGGCGGAGATCAACTACATGGATTATGGCGTGCAACTCGGTCGTCGTTTCCGCGCCCTCAAAGCTTGGATGGTCTGGCGCGCGTTTGGGCGAGAAGGTCTGGCGGCGCGCCTTCGGGAACATCTCCGGCTCGCGCAACTCTTCACCAGCTGGATCACCGAAGACACGCGCTTCCAGCTCGCCTCGCCGACGGTCATGGGCGTGGTCTGTTTCCGCGCGATATCAACGGACGATGCCGCGAGCGATCGCCTGAATTCACGGCTGGTCGAAACGATTAACGCGGCCGGCAAAACATACCTCATGCAGACGAAGCTCCGCGGCCGCGCCGTCATGCGCCTGGGATTGGGCAACATTCTCACGACCGAAGAACACCTCCGCACTGTCTGGCGCCTTATCCGCAACGCCGCCGATTCCGCCGCGTGATTGTGAAGTTGTAGCAGCGGGCGTTGACTCCGGCCATACCGACCGGCGGATCGCGCGAGCACAAGTGGATCTCCACTGGCACGCAGATACGCGGCCGTTGCAGGCGACGAGCGACGACCTTCTCGCTGAGGACGCAGCGGCGGCGCGGAGGTAGTCAACAGTTGGTTGAACCTGTTGCTCAAGCCAGCTGCGAAGAAGGGGAAGATGCAAGGAGGCGCGACTTCCATGGAACCGGGCGCCCAAGGGCGCGTCGAAGTAACGCATACCATTGTATCGCGACCAAGAGCGTAATTGCGAGAGGGTGAAGCAACGCGGTGAACATTGGCTGCTGGAATTTTGCAGAAGCGAGGAGACGCGGAACCAGGCAGCACACGATCGCAGCTTCGGCAAGCAGGCGGGGCACGCCAGTGCAAGCGGCGGCGAACGCGAAGGGCGTGACCTGGCC
This sequence comes from Chthoniobacterales bacterium, assembly GCA_013812515.1. Classification (GTDB taxonomy): domain Bacteria; phylum Verrucomicrobiota; class Verrucomicrobiia; order Chthoniobacterales; family UBA10450; genus JACCTI01. The sequence goes on along the minus strand of JACCTI010000339.1, from coordinate 1,568 downwards.
GCCGAGCAGCACAAGGGTGGACGGGACGATCAGCACGCGCGAGCCGAGGCCTTCGTGCGCATTTTTGGCAAAGCCGTTCCAGACCTGTGCGGCGCTGGAATACATGCGGCAGTGGAAAGTGTCGGTGGCATCGAAAAGATCGGTGCGTAGGCCGTTCACGCGAAAGTGGCGCGCGAGCGCAACGGCATCGTGGATGCGACCGCGAATAGGAGCGTGTCCGCCAGCCCTCTGGTAAGCGTCGCGCGTCACTGCGAGAATTTGGCCACAAGCGGCGGCGAACCGTGGATCGGTAGTCGCTCGCATCCGGCGAAGTGGAAGGAAGCCGAGGAGGACGAAGTGGATTAGCGGCACGATCACTTTCTCCAAGAATGTGCGTGTCTCCTGACGCGGAACGCCGCTCACGAGCGCTGCGCCGCTTTCTTCCACGAACTGCGCGAGCCGCGCTAATGCATCGGAACCTGAGACCCGCACGTCCGCGTCCATGAAAACGAGCAACGAATGGCGCGCCGCTTGAGCGAGTTGATGACAGGCGAAGTTCTTCCCGCACCAGCCACCGGCGATCGGCTCGCCGGTGATGAGCCGCACCCGCGAGTCTCTCGCGGCGACCGACGCGACAATGGCAGCGGTGTTATCGGTCGAATGGTCGTCGAGAACGATCACTTCGAGATCGGTACCTTGCGCGTGCAGGACCGAGTCGAGAGCGGCTCCGATGTTTGTTTGCTCGTTCCGCGCCGGGATCAGCACCGAGATCGCAACTGAAGGAAGCCGAGCATTCGGCAGCCGCCGGTATTCACGAAGGTTCGCGATGAAAAGGATGAACGGCACCACCGCGAGCAGCAGTGAAAACGCGGAGAGAGCTGTCCACATTAGAGCGACGAAGCGGGATGATGTTCAGCCTCAAAGGTCTCGCTCCGCACCTTCGCCCGCAATCGTCGCCACACATCGTAGGATGCGCTGACGCCGCTCGCGCCGTTCAACAGCATGCGGAAGCGATCGGCCTCACGGCTGATCACATCACTCGCCAGCTCGTCCATGGTTTGAGTGAGCTGGGTTTCGAGATGATGCGTTAGCTCCGCCGTTGTGCGGAAGCGACCGCACAGTTCATCACCAGACTCAGGCTCGCCGAAGCGCAGCAAGGCTTCCGGGAGCCGCTCGCTCCATAGCGAATATTCGATCGCAAGCGGCAGGAATTCCGCGCGCGGGAAACGCCGCGCCAGACCCGCCAGTCCTTTGACGAAGCAAATGGGGCGCTCGCGTACATCTGCAAATCGCGCTTGCGGCGTGAGCCACAGAATCGCGTTCGGTTGCGTGAGCACGGCTTCGCTGGCGCGGAGGAAATCCCGCGCACCGCGCGCGGTTCCCTGCTCCACGCCAAACACGCCCAGCTTGCGGAAAATCGCGTAACGCCCGAGTTGCCGAGCTTCCATTGGTGCGAAGCTCCGACGTCCCGGGAAACACCCGTCTGCGAGCAGCATGGCAATGAGCGGATCCCACCAGGAGGAGTGGTTCAGGTATATCACGAGCGGCCGACCGTCCCTTACATTGGTGGAACGCGGGCGCGTTTCGCC
>JACCTI010000338.1 GCA_013812515.1 Chthoniobacterales bacterium | reverse complement strand
CGCCGATAAACACGAAAGTCGTCCGTGTCCACTGTGACGACATTGTGCCGGGGATAAACCTCACTCATGCGAATGAGGCACAGGTCCGCCAAATCTGGTCGGCGGTCTCGGTAGCGTTTGGCGAGTGCGGCGAGCTGAGGCCAGTGGTCGTCGCAGTCGAAGGCAAGGCGAATCAGTTCCTCGGAAATCATCTCCAAAACCAAACCAACATTCCCCAGGTGGAAAGCCGCCCCTGATAAGACCGATTCGCACGTGAGCAGTGGCTCTGTAATTTGCCCGGCGATCTCAACCCCCGACGCGTGGTGCATGTCGCGACGGCGGGCAAAGGCAACCAGGAACCCGGTGTCGGCGATGCCTTTCACCCCGTCGAATAACCCTTGCGCGTCGAAATATCACGGGGCCCGCCGCGAATGCTTCCGGCAAGGCGCATAAACTTCTTTGATCCCTTGCCGCTCCTGCGGATTCGCTCAAGCTGTTCCCGGATGATTTGGCACTGGGATATGCCGGTGCGCGCGGCTTTTCGCTGGAGCCACGCGGCTAATTCTTTCGAGACGCGGAACGTGACCGTGTTACTCATTGGGCAAAAGTGTTTTTCCCACAGATGGTGCGTCAAATGAACAGCAAATACGACGTTGTGATTCTCGGCGCGGGCCATAACGGACTCGTGGCAGCCACCTACCTCGGCCGTGCCGGGTTGAGCGTCCTGCTTCTGGAGAAAAACGACTACATTGGTGGCGCTACAACTTCCCAGAAAGTTTTTCCTGATTACGACGCGCATCTGTCCCGCTACTCGTACCTGGTGAGTCTTTTCCCGGAAAAGATCATTCGCGATCTTGGGCTGAAGCTCGAGTTGCGCCGACGCGCCACGGGATCGTTCACACCATATGTGAAGGACGGCCGGCACGACGGTCTGCTCCTCAGCAATGTCTCTGAGCGGACCAGCCGCGAGTCGGTGCGTGCCTTGACCGGGAGCGAGACGGAGTTCGATCAAATGCAGCGCTTCTATGCCTTGTCTCGTGTCTTCGCGGAGAAGGTCTGGGACACGATGCTCGAGCCGTTGCAAACCAAGGAAAGTTTCCGCCGGCAGTTCAACGAAGACGACTTCTCCCGTGAGTCATGGCGCAGTCTGGCGGAAGAGCCGCTTGGCATCGCGATCGAGCGTTATCTGCAAGACGATCTGATCCGCGGCCTTGTCCTGACCGATGGAAAAATCGGCGTCTTCACGCATCCGCACGATCCTTCGTTAGTCCAGAATCGCTGTTTTCTATATCACCTGATTGGAAACAAGACCGGCGAGTGGAAGGTTCCGGTTGGAGGGATGGGCGGCGTGGCGCGGGCGCTGGAAGAGGCAGCACGTCGCAACGGCGCGGAGATGCTTACCGGCGTCGATCTGAAAAGGCTGGATCTCGCGGGCGAACCTCGGAGCGTGGAATTCCAAACCGAGGGCAAGACGCGCATGGTTGAAACGAATTTCTTGCTCGTGAACTTCGGCCGCAACGTGCTCGCGAAACTGCTCGGGGAGTCACATCAACCGGATCCGACGGATGAAGGATCAGTCTTCAAAATCAATATGCTTCTGCGCCGGTTGCCCAAATTGAAAGCCACACGCTATCCAGCTGCTGAGGCGTTTTGCGGCACATTTCACGTCGATGAAGGCTACGAACAGATGAACGTCAGCTATCGGCAGGCGTCGAAAGGCCGGCTGCCGGCGAAGTTACCGAGCGAGGTTTATTGCCACACTCTGACCGATGACAGCATCCTCTCGCCGGAATTGCGCGGGCAGGGCTTTCAGACCATGACGCTCTTCGGTCTCGACGCTCCGTGGGGATTGTTTGCGAAGAATAACGAGGCGATGCGACGGGAAGCGCAAGACAGGTTTGTCGCAGGTCTGAATGGCTGGCTGGCGGAGCCGCTGGAAGACTGCCTCGCCGTGGCCAGCGATGGCAGCCTCTGTATTGAAGGGAAAAGCCCGGTCGATATCGAGGAAGCGCTTGGTCTCTACCACGGAAACATCTTCCAAAACACGCTCACCTTTCCTTTTACCGAGAACGAAGAAGACGCAGGGACGTGGGGTGTCGAAACGGAATACGAGAACGTGTTCTTCTGCGGCTCAACTGCGCAACGCGGCGGCGCGGTCAGCGGGATTCCCGGACATAACTCGGCGATGAAGGTGCTGGAATGTCTGGGAAGCGCAGGCTGCCAGCCTGCGGTTGCCGGCAGCTTGCCAGCAACAGTCGGGTAGCGAAACCCGGATCAAAAGTTCGTTTCGGCAAGCTGCCGAAACCAGCAAGCTGGCAGCCTGCACTCCCCAAGGCCAAAGAGCTCGCGGCGCGTTAAGCTAAGACTTCGCGAAAGGCGGAGAGAAACGCTTCCATTTCCCGTTGGGTGCCGATCGTCACGCGCATGTGATTTGGCAGCGCCGGAAAGAGACGGCCGACCTGCACTTTGCGCTGCTTCATGTCCTGGAGCAACGGCGCGACCAAACGTTTCATGTCGACCATGATGAAGTTGGCCTGCGATGGGATAGATTCGTATCCCAGTCGTTCGAGCTCACGGAGCACGAATGTTTTTGCGTCGCGGTTCAGGCGTCGTCCGTCCGTGACTTGCTTCGCATCCTCGAGGCTCGCACGAGCGGCGACCAAAGCCATGATGTTGACGCTGTCCCACGGTTGCTCTGCCTGCATGCCCTCGATCGCTTCTGGTTGCGCGATGGCGAACCCGCAGCGCAGCCCTGCCATCCCGTAGATCTTGGAGAAGGTGCGGGCGACGATCAGATTCGGGTGATCGTCGATCAACGGAATCACGCTCTCGTATTCGGGACTGTCCGCGTAATGAAAATACGCTTCGTCCACCAGAATCATTGTCTCACGCGGCAAATCGCTGATGAACTGCCGAAGTTCCTCCTTCGGGGTGATGCTCGCGGTCGGGTTGTTCGGATTACAGATATAAACCAGCCCACCCGTCGCCGCGGCCGCCATCTTCGCGAGGTCATGAGCGAAGGTGTCGGTGAGCGGGAGCTTAACGATTTCGGCACCGTTCACACTGGCGTGTTTGACGATTGCTTCGAACGTCGGATCCGCGACCACGAGTGGGCCGCGGCCAATCTTGCTGTTGCCGGGACCGGTGAACGCCGCTGCGCAAAGCTTCAGGATTTCCCCAGAACCATTGCCCAGTAAGATCTGCTCGGCTTCGACGCCGTTTTCTTTCGCAAGCGTCGCAAGCAGCGCGTCTGCGTGCTCATCTGGATAACGGCAACTGAGAGCGAATGCCTCTTTCATCGCGCTCAGCGCTTTCGGCGAGGGCCCGTAAGGATTCTCGTTCGAGCTGAGCCGGATGATGCCGTTTCTTACTGGAGCGGCCTGCGGCGTTCGCGCGAAAGTGAATGCCGGGCCGGCCAATGCGGTCGCCGCGCCCGCGCCTAACAAGTGTGCGAAGCGACGACGGGAAATAGTGACGGTGTTCATGAGCTTTCGGACCTCCCTCGGTTCCCAATTCGTATTCGCGATGGCATTTCAACTCCAGACTGAAATCATTCTCCGGAAAGGTTGAAATGCGTCGAACACCCGCGGCGTTCGGTCGTCACCCGAAACGGCGGGGGCTGTCCGCGCCGGACGACGCGAGCTATTTCTGCTTGAACAGATCGGGCCGGACGACGCGTTCGCCTTTCATCATCACAACCGAGATGGCAGAGAGCGCCTGCACGTCCTGAAGCGGATTGCCATCGACCACAAGCAGCGTTGCTTCCTTGCCGACTTCGACCGTCCCAAAGCGAGCGTCCGCGCGCAGGACTTTGGCGGCATTCGAGGTGGCGGCCTGTAGCGCCACATCGATTGGAATGCCCGCTTGCACCCAAAGCTCAATCTCGTGCTGCACGGTCGGCCCATGCAGGACAAGGAAGTTACCGGCGTCACTGCCGGTCACGAGCGGCACACCGGCTTGCCAGGCTTTCCGAAGATTCCCGCCCGCTATTTCGATCGACATCGGGTAATGCGAGATGCCTTCGCGCATGCTCGCCATCTTCTCGCCTGTGACTGCGTTCTCCGTCCCCGCGAGCAGCTCTTTCGATGTGACCTGTTGGACAAGTGAGCGCTTGAGCAACGATGCGTCCCCGCGCGCGAAATTTGTGAACCCTTCGGCCACACTCAATGTCGGATCGAGCGCGATACCTTTCTCTTTCATCGC
>JACCTI010000337.1 GCA_013812515.1 Chthoniobacterales bacterium | reverse complement strand
TCTGCGATTACTCGCGGAACTTCGGTGGCGGCGCGAACTTCAGGATCCAATACTTCCGCACCGGGACCGCAGGCGACGCGCTAGGGACAGCAGAATTCTTTGCAGGGTCCAACGCACTGCTGTCCGGCATCGCGACGTCCGAACCGTCCGCGACTCTGACACTTTCCTGGCCGATGACGGGAGCAACGCTGGCCGATTCGGATTCCATCACCTCCTGTTCGATCGCATCGGCAATTTCTTGCGGCGGAGGTGGAGAAACTGGAGAGGCTGAGGTTGCGAGTTCATCCGAGACGGCGATCTGAGCTGACGGCTCGTGACGGAGGGCTGTGGTAATCTGCGCCGCAGGAGCGAGTTGATTGCTGGCTGGGATGGCGGCGGCACTCGGGTCCGCGACAGGCGGAGTGGCATTTCGGGCGACCAGCACGCCTTCGAAGCGACGGCGATAATCGGCGAGCAACATCGGCCGCTCGCGGCGCTCGACCAGGCCGCGGTAGTTGTCGATTCCGACACTGATCGCCTGCGCGAGTTTGCCGCGCCATTCGGGCCGCGCGATGAGACGACTCTCCGCGCGTTCCGTGACGAAGCCGCCCTCCACGAGGATGGCGGGAATATTCGTTAGCCGGAGAACCGCAAAGCGAGCGCGTTTCACTCCGCGATCGAACTCCGGCATATGCCCGAGCATCGCGTGATAAACCGAGGTCGAGAGCACAAGGCTCGGAGCGTCAACGGGGCTGCCCGCCTGCATATTCAAGAAGTGCTCCAGCAGATGGTTGTCCTGCGTGGAGGGGGCACCGCGTGGCGTGAGCGAGTAGATTTCGAACCCAGTCGCGGCGGGGTTCGCGTCGGTTGCATTAAAATGAATGCTAATGAGTACGCTGTCGCGGGTGGCGTTCGCGATGCGGGCGCGTTCGTGCAGCGGCACGAGCATGTCCCGGTCGCGGGTCATGACAACGTTGTAGCCTTTCGCCTGAAGCAAAGGGCGCAGCTTTAGCGCGACATCGAGCGTGAAATCCTTTTCGTTGCCATAGCTACTCCCGGCCCCCTTCTCGGGACCGCCGTGGCCGGGATCGATCACGACCGTTTTGATCCGGCCGAAATTCCTGATCATTTGGGGCCGAAACTGTGGCTCGATCGTCTTCGCCAGGTCGATGCGCGAGACGAGAAACTTCCCGTCGCTGTGACGAATGACTGGGAAGCAAAGCCAGTTGCGCACGCCGTTCACGATCGCTTCCCGGCTGTCGAGCGTGATCTCCAATTGGTTCTTGCCGTTGTCGAGCTGGATGGTGTTGCCGATCGGCTGCACGTCGCCTCCGAAACCGTAGAATTTCGCGATGTTATCGGCAGTCAGGTAATCCCAGCGACCTACCTTGATGACCTGCCACTCGGCGGCGGCCTGGACGAGGGACGAGACGGAACAAACGACAACAATCGTCAGGCGAATCGCCACTCGGGCCCAGGCTTCCATGCGCCGTAGTATGCAACATACGGGCCAAACTGCCAGCGGAACGGCGTTGTAGTTGCAGCAACGAAACTTCCGTGCCGTCCGGTGTAAGGTGCGCTCTCCTCAGCAATGCTCCTCAGCTGCGATGCGCACGTTCTTTTTCGCTGAGGACAGCGGACGCTACAGAACCGTACCGAGGGTCACGCGGGGCGGAGGACGGCCGGTTGGACAACCACTCCGTTTCGCGTTTGTTGCCCGATGACCAAGATGCCTTTCGTTTTGCTGCTCACCGTGGCCCTCGCGAGCAATCTCTCCGCGCAATCGGAAGCGCAGAAAAGCAAGCCGCTCGGCAGCGCGACGCCCACTACGGCGCAGGTGCACGACGGTTCGAAGCTGCCGGCGGATAAGGTTCCGCCTCCGCAAACCGGTGGCGAGCAGTCCTCCACGGATTCATCGGCCAAGCCGCAGGTGGATAAGAACCCGCCGCCGCTCGATCTGAAGAACATGGATACGTCAGTGAAGCCTTCGGAAGACTTCTATCAGTATGCGAATGGCACCTGGATCAAGAACAACCCGGTTCCGCCGGAGTTCTCGCGCTGGGGCAGTTTCAATGAGCTGACGGAGAAGAATAATGACGCTTTGCACGAGATCGCGGAGAAGGCGGCGGCCGACGCGGCGAAACTCGGTTCGAGGGACAAGGTAGAACGGGCTGCTTCCTCTGAGATCCAGAAGGTCGGCGATTACTACGCGAGCGGGATGGACGAGAAGTCGATTGAAGCCGCAAAGACTACGCCGCTCGCCGATGAGTTTAAGCGCATCGACGCGCTGAAGAATCAGGATGAGGTGCTGAAGGAGATCGCGCATCTCCACCTGATGGGGGTAAACGCGTTTTTCAATTTCACCTCCGGACAAGACGAAAAGGACAGCACGAAAGTCATCGGTCAGGCGTATCAGGGCGGCCTCGGCCTGCCGGACCGCGATTATTACACGAAGGATGACGAGGCCTCGAAGAAGCTGCGCGACCAATACGTGCAGCACGTGACGAAGATGTTCACGTTACTCGGCGAGAAGCAGGACGTGGCCGCGGCCCACGCAAAGAAAGTCATGGAAATCGAGACAGCGTTGGCAACGCCGCAACGCACACGAGTGGAGCTGCGCGACCCGCAGAAAAACTACAACAAAATGTCCCAGGCGGAGCTGCAAAAGCTGATGCCAGATTGGAATTGGGAGACTTACTTCGAGCAGGTGAAAGTCGCAGAGCCGGGTGACATCAACGTCGGCCAGCCGGATTTCTTCAAAGCCGCGAACGACCTCTACACGAAGACGTCGCTGGAGGATTGGAAAACTTACCTTCGCTGGAACTTGATCCATGGCGCCGCGGCCGAGCTTTCGAACGATTTTGTGAATGAGAACTTCG
>JACCTI010000333.1 GCA_013812515.1 Chthoniobacterales bacterium | reverse complement strand
ATTGTTTGTGCCGAATTGCCGGACGAAAAGCTGGTAGAGGAATGCGGCTTCATTGCTCGTGCGGCCGCTCGTGTAGAAAGACGCCGCGTCCGGCGTGGCCAGCGAATTCAGCTCGTTGGCGATGAGCCGGAACGCATCGTCCCACGTGATCGGTTCGTAATGGGTGGCGTGCGGACGTTTCACCATCGGATGCGTCAACCGACCTTGTTGCCCCAGCCAGAAGTCGCTCTGGCGCCACAGGTCAGCGAGCGAATGCTCGCGGAAGAATTGCGAGGTGACGCGCTTTGTCGTGCCTTCGTCGGCGATGGCTTTTGCTCCATTCTCGCAGAACTCCGCCACCTGCCGCTCGTGGTCGGGACTTGGCCAGGCGCAGCTTTGGCAATCGAAGCCGTTCTTCTGATTTACCTTCAGCAGCGTTTTCGCCGAGCGCGCGACACCCATCTCACGCATCGCAAAACGCGTCGTCTGGTAAATCGCCGACAAACCCGCCGCAACGTGATGCGGCTTCTTGATCTCGGCCGATTCCGTTTCCACCGGGGTCCGCGCGCCCGGTGTCGGATTCTCCTGATCTCGATCGGCGTCTTCGGCTGGCGGTGTCGTCGGCGCACCCGCCGTGATCGCATCCGGCTGTTGCTCGAGGGTTTTCCAGTGCGGTGCCGACCCACCTTCTTGCGGGCCGCCGCCCTCAGGTTCTTCGCTCACAGCTACAATACGTTTCTTGCGCGTGAATTGATTGGCGGACTCGGAAGGGAGCTGACTTGAATTTCAATCTTCGCCCGGCGCGAATGCTCCAAGCTGCTGCATCAAACTTAACGAATCCATGATGATCCTGCTTTCCGCGAACCGGCCATCGCGCACCACGTCGATGACAACTCCCCAGACCTTGATCGGCCGGTCCGTCGCCGGAATGCCCAGAAATTCGCCCCGATGTGTTCCCGTCATCGTAAATCGGCTCACTACCTTTTCTCCTTCTGCGATCTGCTCATCGATCGTCCAGTGGAGGTCCGGGAACGCAGAGACGAAAGCTGAGATCGCGTCCTTCAGACCCGCTCGTCCCGGCCCTTGCCCCGGAAACGGGAGGTGTTCGAGAAACTCGTCCGCCACGAGCTCGTCCAGCGCGGCGAGATTCTTTTGGTTGATGACCTCTTTCACGAACCGGCGCATGAATCGTTTGTTCTCCTCGGACATTGCAGTTCCTCTTAATTGAGCTGATCGGTGCGATCAACCCGGTTCAACAAAGGGCACAGTTGCGTTTCGTGGAGCTTCTCAGATGCGGAGCACTTGCGAGATTCACTCGAACTGATTTTAGAAATCTTTTTGCTTCTGTAGCGCACGCTTTGTGAGCGCCGTCCTTCCTCCGGCGTGCGCACCGTTCGGCGGTAACAGACTGCCGCTACAGAACTTGTGAAAACGGCTTCTACGGGCACGCCAAGCCGAGGAATTCGCGCGCGGTGCCAGAGAGCAAGTGCGCCTTCTCTTCCGCGGAGAGTCCGGCCATCGACTCGATAAGTGCGCCGGGCTGCGCTTCGCCGAGCGGGAATGGATAATCGGAGCCCAGCGCGACACGTTGCGCACCGAACAATTTCAAAAGGAACTGCAATGCCTCCGGATCGTGCACGAGCGAATCGACGTAAAAACGCGCTGGCCTCATGGCGCCGGGACCGTCCTGCCGCGCGAGATAAGTTCGGGGATTTACTTTGTTATCAACCGCGACCAGGTCCGGCCGCACGTGAAAGGCGTGTTCGATTCGACCGATCGTGAATGGAAACGCGCCACCGCCGTGCGCAAAGGCGACGCGGAGCTTCGGGAAGCGCTCGAACACGCCACCGAATATCATGCAGCAGATGGCGAGAGTTGTTTCGGCCGGCATACCGACCAGCCACGGCAGCCAGTATTTCGGCATCCGTTTCCTGCCCAGCATATCCCATGGATGAACGAAAATCGCAGCATCGAGCTGCTCTGCGGTTTTCCAGACGGCGTTCAACGAATGGTCGTCCAGGTTACGGCAATCAGGTCCGTGACAATGCTCGTTCGCGTCAATGTGCGTGCCGATTTGCGCGCCGAGCAGGCCGAGTTCACGGACGCAACGCTCCAGCTCGGCTGCTGCCAGATCGGCGTCCTGCAACGGTATCGTGGCGAGGCCGACGAACTTGGTTGAATGGGCGCGCACAACTTCCGCGATGTGATCATTGAGGCGGCGTGATAGGTCGAGCGCGTCGTCCGGCTTGGCCCAATAGCTGAACATGACGGGAACGGTCGAGAGCACCTGCATTGTGACGCCGGCGCGATCCATCTCCTCGATCCGGCGCTGCGGATCCCAGCTGTTGTCGGTGATCTCGCGAAAAAGACGGTCGCCGATCATCATCCGCGCGCAGCAAGGCTGATAATGCTCCAGCCGAACGAATCCGCTGTAGCCGTATTTCGCATCCAGGTCGGGCCACTCGCGCGGCAAGATGTGCGTGTGAAGGTCGATCTTCATGAAGTGAGGAGTAATGAGTGACAAGTGACGAGACAGGAGGAGGACGTCCGCGCCTGAGGCAACTCGTCACCCATCACCCGTCACTCGTCACTGCACGAAAGGCTTCACCGGTTCCGGCTTGGGAACTTTCTGCCCGCAATTCTTGCAGGTGCGGCGCGCGTCGTCATTCCAGAAGTCGAGCATCGCCTGGCTGAATGCCTGTACGATATCGGCGCAATCGAAATGAATGTCTTCGACGAGCGCCTCGCATTTGTCGCAGTAGAAGATGACGTGCTCCATTTCTCCGGGAGGCCGGCGGCGCTCCACCACCATGCCTAACGTGTCCGGCGGACGCACGGGGGCGTGCGGAACATTTGGCGGAATGAAGAACGTCTCACCTGCGCGCACGAGGTGATCCACGATGTGATCGCCTTCCCGAATCCGCACTTTGATGTCGCCTTGGAGCTGGTAAAAAAACTCCTCGGAATCGACCTGGTGAAAATCGTTCCGCGCGTTTGGGCCTTTGATTATCATGACAAAGAAATCCCG
>JACCTI010000319.1 GCA_013812515.1 Chthoniobacterales bacterium | reverse complement strand
CACCTCGGTGTTGCAACGAGCGCGCGCGGACGAGGCGTCGGCCGAATGCTCCTGCAACATTGCCTGAACGGCTGGCGTGCCGCCGGGATCAAACGCGCTTTCATTCTCGTCGCAACCGATAACTCGTCAGGCCGGGAATTCTGATCCGGAATGGCTGGGAAAGCCTCTCGGAAGCGATTCCGATGGCGAGAGACATTTGAGTGACGTCTGACACCGCGAGTCATGATGTGAGAATCACGGTTCCTGCGGCCTAACGAGACCGAGATAAGCTGCGGCGGGAGGGAGAGCGCGTTGCCCGCAGAGAAAGTGTTTTAATCATCTCAAAAGTTAATCGCAGAGCTTCCCGCCGTCAGCTTCATCGATTGATTAGATGGTTGGCGTGACTGCAAGACCACCTTTTCACCGCTTCCATTTGATGGCTTTCGCAGACCTTTCGCTGCGGTGATTGATCGTAAGTGGACGTGATGATCACGGCATCGGCTCCCGCTACCGCAGCGAGTTTCCGGCAGTTCTGGACCACGTCCTGCACGCTCGAGAGACTATGAAACCTACATTCCAGACGAGCCCTCAGGCTCGTCACATTGAATCGCAGCGCCCTCAAGCGAGCGCGCTGAGCAAAGCGCCGGTGACAGATTGTACGTTCCAATCTGGCGCGCCTGATCACGGAGCGATGTTGCTCCGCCTTCGTAGCCGCATCCTGAACGGCAAGTCAACGAGCAAACCCCGTTTCAGGGCCTGCATCGCGAATTCGAGGCAACTGATTAGCGCGACGGCGGCGAACGCCTTTGATGCGAGGCCGTGTTCCTTCACTGCAACAGCGTGACTGCGCTAAACCAGCGTTCCAGGTGAGACTACGCCCGCGCGCGAAACAGCTGTCGTTCCTCATCCTGCTCTGCACCGCCGCCTGTGCGAGCGCGTCCGTCGAGACGCGGCCCGCCCTGCTCGGACGGCATCCGCGGTCGCTGATCAACGTGATCGATGCAGAGACAATGGTGAAGCGTGGTCAGGGTGACGCACTGATGATGTTTACCTGCGCGATCGATCCTCTCGGGCAGGGCTACGGCCTGCAGATCTACCGCGAGACCGAAGGATCAGGTCCGCTGAAGCGCCATCTGCTCGATTGCTACCAGCGCGCGCTGTTCATCCCGGCGATCTACCACGGCCAACCGACAACAGTGATCATGTTCGGCACCGTCATCTTCGCTGTCGTGAACGGGAAGCCGCACGTTCGCATTTTCTTGAACCAGGAGGAGGCAGACCTGCGGGCCGGGAGCGACTTCATTGCGCCGCAAGTGGCGTTCGCTCCAGGGCACCGCTTCAAAGGCCTCGTCTATCCCCCCGGTGTGAAAGCCGCCGGCGCAGTGGCAGCCGCCGTGGACGTGGATCTGTCCGGCAAGGTCACGAACGCGCGTGTCATCGCCGAGCATCCGCCGGGCCTTGGCTTTGGCGCGCAGGTCGTCGGCGGAATCCGCGACGCTCCGTTCATCCCCGGCTTCCGGAACGGAAAGCCCGTCGCGTGTCGGTTCACGATGCCGGTGGTCTTCATCGGACCAACGGCGCAATGGAAAACAGGGCCGCGCGGCACCATCGTCGGCCGGCAGGGCGGAAGCCGGACGGGTCATAACTTCCCGGCGGACCCGAAGCCGTAAGCACAATCGGCTGATGCAACTCCTCGGACGCGGCGAACAGACGCGGCCCCAAGGCAAAGTTTGCAGCAAGCCTTCAATACACCAGCACTAGCACGGCCGCTTCTCTGGCTTGTTCAACCACGTCTGCAAATTTCAAATCATTCGGGCCGGACAGGGATTCCATTTCACTGCTTCCCGATGATCCTTCGCCACGCCTTCGCCTTCGGCGTAGCAGCTTCCCAACATGCTCTGAGCTTCGGCGAGGTTCTGTTCGGTAGCCTTGCGATACCATTTCACCGCTTCCACAGCATCCTTGGCTGCGCCCAGATCACCGAGCAAAAATGCATTACCCAGTTCCCACTGGCGTTCGGCGTCGCCCTTGTCCGCCTCCGTGCGGAGGTTGGCCAACAACTCGCGGTCGGCCTCGCTTTGCTGCGCGGGCAATTGAGGGACGACACTAGACAGAATGATGCACACCAACCGGTTCACTTTCATCGCGAGATTAGTTGTTCGTGACAGGAGAAAAGAGGCCTGTTTAGCCCAATAAAACAGGTGATTTCACGCTCGTCGAGGTCACTCGCGAAAGAGTTATCGCGGCTCTGAGACAGGCGTGACGCATCGCGCGCGTGCAGGAAAACTAATCTGATACTGCCATCTGATACTGCCGCGGTGTTTTGATGGGATTGTGAGATAACGTGAGAGAGTCCCCCATTTCACCCGATTTCACCTATGACAGCACGAAAGCAGAGGCGTTCAGAGGGGAAACGGGCGAACGGAACAAATAATGCCTGAAACTCGGTGTAAACGAGCCGCTCTACCGCTGAGCTAACTGCCCTAAAGCTCAACCCCTGTCATGCACCTCGAAGCGGCGACGTGCACACGCAAGGGGTGACTGGACCCGAGAGGCGCCGCTCTCCTGACAAAGAACCCTCGGGATTGCCCAAGGGCTGACGCTTTTTATGAGGAGAAACGTGCATGACACGCGTTTGCATGATCACGAAGATTAAGCAGTAGTCGCGCGCCATCGCGAAATGTCCTAAAAGGGTTCAAGCCCCTCCGCCTGTAAACCGCGAGCCCGCTACACGCCTGCGCCGCGCGCCGACGGCGCGCTTCGCCAATGCTCTACTGACCGCCACTGACCGCTTGTCCCTGGCTGCCTTTGTCCTGCATCCCGCTGAGCGCCTCGGCGCCGCCTTTGCGGACGTTCGAGGCAGTGCCTTCCTCAACCCAACGGCCACCGATGTGGCTGCCGGTTTCCGCCCCCTGCCATACATAACGCTTGCCGTTGATGATCTTCACTTTGCCGTTGCCCTTAGCTGCCGACCCTGCATTCGCACCAACAACGTTTCCGCTGGTGATCTGGCCAGTAATGTTCGTCGCTGGTGCCGCTACGTCCACTTTCAAGGCCACGCCGCCCGCCATGAGCTTCTCACCGGCCACAGCGTCAGCTGAGATCTTTTTCTTCCCTGCGGACACGACGACCATGTACTGCGCGCCCTTCACGCTCGCGTCTTTGGAATTCAACTGCACCACGTAGTTACCCGGCTCGAGTTTGCCGGTCGCGAAGGTTCCGTTCCCCGCCGTCTTGCCTTTGAAAGCTAC
>JACCTI010000310.1 GCA_013812515.1 Chthoniobacterales bacterium | reverse complement strand
CCCGTGCGATACCCGCCGTTCCAACGTGTAGCCATGAATTGCACGTTTCGGAAGTAGTCTTCGCTCGGAGGCGCGTACGGTTCGGCTTTGTAGTCGCCTGCGCGCACCTTCACACGCCGGCCATCAGCCGCTGTGATGACAAGGCCGTTGTCGTAGGCGTAGAAGTCGGAGTCCTTCGGTATCAGATCGCGCAGCTCGGGATTTCGCTGCTCGAGCATCGCGCGATCGGCGACGATGCCGCCGTCGTCGGCCGAGACGGCGACCGGTTGATCCGCCAGAAATAACCAGACCACATCGCCCTCCTGCCCGTAGATGCGCGCCTGTGCGTTGTGTCCGCCGGTGACGTCCTGAACGGTCGCGAGACGCCGCTTCCACGCGAGGTCCGTGGTCTGCGGATCATGTGCTTGCAGATCAAAGTGGTAGAACGTTTCCGTAACCACCTTGCCAAGCCGGTAGCGGCTGCCGCCGCTGACATACCGCCGCCTTTGTTCCTCCTGCTTCAGCATTAACCAAAGCCGCGGTGCGTTCCGCTGGACGACGAGTGCGGGTGGCCCTTCCCGCTTTGGCGGACGGAACTTGCTCTCTGTGCATGCGGTAAGCAACACGAGCGAGAGCACGGCCAGAGCGGTGAACCGGGGCATCTGTATCGACGATTAACGCCGTCTCCGGGCCGTGTCGATTCCGAAGCAGCGGCACATGGACCTTTAGCCTCGCCGGCATATGAACGGAACGGCCAACCGTGTCCGGCAATCAGAACGCCGCGGACCGATGGCGGCCAGTGATGTCACCGAGTCGCCCGACGCTGACGATTAGGTTGGTGATGGCGAGGAGATCAGCGAGGACGATCACTACACTTCTTGGAACGAGGCGTTAAACGCCTGCGCCAACCTCGGCTCCCCCCGCCAATCATCCGTCGGCGCGCGTCGACGCTGACTTGATGTCGACCACCCGGGTGCCGTCGAAGGCCTCGATCGGCCCGATCTTCACGCGCTACTTCCGTTCAGCGCAAATTTATCAGGCAGGCAGGTTTCAGCTCCGGTGCTCGAGCTGGCATCGCGGTGTGCTCTATCTGCATCCACGAAACCGCGATTGTTGTTTCTCGCTAAAGCTCATGCGCTCTAGTAGAAACAACCATGAGCATCGCCACTAGCCGCCCGAGCGGTGTTGGTCGTCGCGTGTCTCTTTAGCAGCGGCTGGCAAAAGGAAGTCGCGGCCAAGTCCAGCTCACCCATCCGGATCATCGCCACTGATTCCGGCTTCGAAGCCCCGCCAATGATCGCCCCGGGATTGCGGCATCTCCTGTTTGAAAATCGCGGGACAGAGATCCACGAGGCGATGCTCGTGAAGCTGCCGCAAGGCGTCAGTGCGGCGGGTTTTGTGGCCGCTGTAAAGGGCGGGGCGCTGTTCCCGAAAGGTGCGCTCGATTACTCGGGCCCCGGCCTGACCTCACCCGGAGAAAGCATAGAGATATGGCTGACCGTGGACCCGGGCCAGTACATCCTCGTCTGCTGGAATAGCGGGCATGCCACGTCCACGGCGGTTCACCCACTTGCTGTGCAGGGCGGCCGTGCAGATGACCCAGTGCCAAAAGAAGATGTGGTCTTGAAGCTTGTTGATTTTCGCTTCGATCTTGAAGGCCGGTTGCGCCAGGGCATACAGGTCCTTCGCGTCGAAACTCCGGGCCCGGCCATGCACGAAGTGGATTTTTACCGATTGCACGACGGCCAGAGCGTCGCCGACCTGAAACGCTGGCGAAAAGAGAAGCGCGGGCCCGCCCCTGCGGTGGCACTCGGCGGAGCGCTGGATAGTCACGATCTCAGCAGAGTCGTCTGGTTGCGAAAGAACTTCAGCCCGGGCCGACACGTGCTCCACTGCGAAATGCCGGTGGAGAGCGACGCTTCCGCTAACAGTCCGCACTTGTCACACGCTGATGTAGGCATGGTACGGGAAATCGAGATCAAAGAGTAGCGCACCGAGAGGCGTTGAACGTCGCTTCCCACGCCGATCATCCGTCGGCACGCGTGAAGCTGACTTGATGTCGACCACCGGCGTGCCGTCGAAAACCTCGATCGGTCCGATCTTCACGCGGTGCCGTCAATCTCAGACACGGTCACGGGATGCAGTCCGAGCGGATTCGGTCGCGCAGGTAAGCGCGTGTAAAAGTCCGAGCCGGACTGGCATTCTGGATCGAACGTCACTTTCGCGGCTCTCATCGCTTCGCGGACGCCCTTGAGCGCGTCGCGCTTCGTCTCCTGCCGAGCAGCCTCGTGTGGTCGCGCGCGTGCGCATAACTAGGGCAAAAAGCGCGAAAAACCCGTATTACAC
>JACCTI010000306.1 GCA_013812515.1 Chthoniobacterales bacterium | reverse complement strand
TCGATTATACGACCGCGTTCGAGAAGGCCCCGGAAAGCAAGCCGACGATCGCCTGGGTTCTGCCATTTCTGGCCAAATTCAAGGTGACACTGCTGCAGGTGCTCATGCTGGCGGTGGCGGTTTCGTTTCTCCAGATGCTCTTTCCGGTCTTCACGCAGATGGTGGTCGACAAAGTCATCGTCGAGCGGGACCTCGGTTTGCTCCATGTCATCCTGCTCGGGATGGGCGCGGCGCTCTTCTTCGTGCAGGTCTCCACCTTGATTCAGGAATATCTGCTCGCGTTTGCGGCGGTGCGGCTCGACAGCGCGATTCTCGATTTTCTCAGCCGGCAACTGCTCTCGTTACCCATGAGTTATTTCACAAGCCGGCGCACGGGTGACATCCAACGGAGACTTGATGGCGCGCGCCAGGTGCGACAGTTCGCGGTGGGAGAAGGCATCGGCGCAATCCTCGCGCTGGTCTCGTTAGCCGGCGCCATCTGTCTAATGGCGATTTACAGCCCCTGGCTGATGTTGGCGTTTCTCGGGACGACACCGCTCTACGCTGGGTTGATGTACTTTTCCTTCAAGGTTCTGCGACCGCTCTTCGGAAGCGTGGAGGAGAGCCAGGGCAAATACAGCTCGCATCAGATTGATGCGATTAAGGGCATCGAGGCAGTCAAGGCTGCTTCCGCGGAAACCGTTTTCCGCGACGCGATGCTGAACGAGTTCCTCTCCGTCTCAAAGAAGATCTTTCGGAGCAGCTTTATTGTAATGTCCTACGACAGCGTCCTGCAATCGATCGGCCTCCTGTCGACCGCGATCTTCCTCTGGGTGGGCGCAAACCAAGTGATCAGCGGGAACCTGAGCGTGGGCGGGTTCGTCGCGTTCAGTTCGCTCACGGCGCTGGCCTACAACGGAATCCTTCGGACGCTCGGCGTCTGGGATAACATGCAGCTCGCGTCCGTCTTATTGAACCGGCTGAACGACATTTTCGAGCAGGAACCGGAGCAGGGGAGGGACCGTTCTCGCTTGACGCCGGTGCACAGCCTCGAAGGGCGCATCGAGCTGCGGAACGTGAGCTTCAAATACGGCGGGCCGGAAGCGCCAAACATCCTTTCGAATATCACGCTCGATCTTGCGCCCGGGCGAATGGTGGCGTTCGTCGGCCGCAGCGGTTGCGGCAAGACAACGCTCATCAAGCTGATCGCAGGTTTACTCGAACCAACGGAAGGCTCGATCCTCTTCGATCACACCGATCTGAAGACGTTGAACTACCGTGATGTGCGGCGGCACATCGGCATGGTTTTGCAGGAGAACCATATGTTTAACGAGACGATCGCGCGTAACATCGCTTTCGGTGATGCCGAGCCGGATCTAGATCGCGTTCTGACCGCGGCGCAGACGGCGAGCGCGCACGATTTCATCATGCGCTTGCCGATGGGCTACGAGACAAAGATCGGCGAATCGGGCCTCTCGCTTTCGGGCGGACAGAAACAGCGGATCGCGATCGCCCGCGCCATTTATAACAACCCGCCCGTTTTGATTTTTGACGAAGCGACGAGCGCGCTGGACACCGAATCGGAGCGCGCGATTCAGGACAATCTGGGGCGATTGATGACGGGGCGGACGACGATCGTGATCGCGCATCGGCTGAGCACGATCCGCGAAGCTGATTCGATCGTGGTGCTCGAGAAGGGAATGCTGGCGGAAGTCGGTAACCACGATCAGCTCATGGAGCAACGCGGGTTGTATTTTTACCTCTCCAGTCAGCAACTCGGAATCTGACGGATGAGGACCAGATGAATTCGCAACTCGCAACGCGTCCTTCAATTGAGACGGAATCCGAAATGCTGCCGCGCGATCCGCCGGCCTGGGTAATCCGTGCCTGCGGGTGGTTGCTGATCGCATTCTTCGGAATCGGGTTGCTCGCGAGTATTTTCGTTCACCTGCCGGAGACGGTGACTGCTCCCTTCGTGCTTGTGCCGAAGGATGGGGCCGATCCGATTCAGTCGCCGTATCTCGCGATCGTGCATCGCGTCGCCGTAAACGAGGGGGAGACGGTGAAGGAGAATGGCGAGCTTTTCGTTCTGCGCTCGGATGAGATTCGAGGACTCGATACACAGTTCCGAACTCTAAGCGAAGACCTGCGCGAGAAAGAAACGAGCCTTACGAAAATGGATTCGGCCCACGCGGCGCAGATCGAGATTAAGGAACAGGAAATCGGCCAGGCCGAGAGCGAGGTGAAATTCCGGGAGAAGCATGCGACGACGAGCCGCGAGCTGGTGGAGCGCATGGACCGGTTGTCGCAGAGCGGAGGAATTTCGCAAGTGGAGCTACTGCACTTGCGGCTCGATCTCGCGGCGTCGGAAAAGGATCAAAGCGTCGCGCAACGCACCTGGCAGCAGGCCACGCTCGAACGGCAACGAATGGAAATGGATTATTCGCGGCAGCGCGGACAGGACCTCGCCGAGATTGAGAAAATCAAGTACCGACTCGCTGCCTTGAAGAGTGACCTCGAGAACTCCGAGCAGAACATGCTTTCCTTGCGTGCGCCGTACGATGCTGTCGTCATTTCCGTGGCCCAACGCAGCGCTGGGAGTGTGGTGCAGAACGGTCAGG
>JACCTI010000295.1 GCA_013812515.1 Chthoniobacterales bacterium | reverse complement strand
TAGGTCAATCCACTGGACGCACGATGTACGTGCCGGCCTGCTTGTCGGCCTCGAGCTTCAGGAGACCGCGTTTTTCGGCTTCGAGCAGGACATCGTTGAACGCGCGAAAGCCGTGGGCGCGTTCGTTGAAACCGGGATTGCGGCGCTTGATCGTCTGCTTGATGAGCGAGCCGCGGATTTCGTAATCGTCGCCGCGCTCGGCGCGAAGCGCTTCCAGGGTTTGGGCGACCAGCTCGAGGGCGCGATCAGCCGAAGGGCCCGGCGCCGCATCTTCTTCTTCGGGCGCACGCGGAGGTGGGTTCGTCCCGGGGAGACGGCGGCGCGCGGGCCGGGCACGTTCCACGCGGACGAGATCGTCGTAGTACAAAAACTCGTCGCAGTTGCTGATAAACAGATCGGAAGTGGATTCCTTGACGCCCATGCCGATGACCGTCTTATCGTTCTCGCGCAGCTTGCTCACGAGCGGGGAGAAATCGGAGTCGCCGCTGATGATAACGAAGGTGTCGACGTGGCTCTTCGTGTAACAAAGATCCAAGGCGTCGACCACCATGCGAATGTCGGCGGAGTTTTTGCCGGACTGGCGGACGTGCGGAATCTCGATCAACTCGAAAGCGGCCTCGTGCAGCCCGCGTTTGAATTCCTTGTAGCGATCAAAATCGCAGTAAGCCTTCTTTACGACGATGTGTCCCTTGAGCAGTAACTGCTCAAGCACCTTCTTGATATCGAAGGCAGGGAACTTCGCGTCGCGCGCGCCGAGCGCGATATTCTCGAGGTCGAGGAAGACCGCCATGGTTGCTTCCGCATCTTGGGTAATCGTCATTGAACTTCTACTCTAGCGTTCTCGCGCCTAACGAACAGACAAACGTTTTCCGTGCCGCGGCGCTCCTCGAATAGACGCAAGCTCGGCGTGACCCGCGCAACATAGGTCTCCGGTTTTGCTGGGATTGCCTCTGCAACGTGTCGGCTGGAGGGACGGTCGTATTGCGGAATGCGGCGCAGGACGCACGTAGAGTTCGCTGCAAGCGGCTATCGCACTTGGAAAGACAACGTGCGGAACTTATCCGTTTACAGGTGTCATCAATTGGGCAGAAAGCTGGGCGTGAAATTTCACCTCTCGCTATCTAGCCGAGAAGTCCTCCTGAGGCGTCACTCGCCCCATCTCCTAACGAGTCCTGCGTTGTCACGCCGCGTGCTCCCGCAAGCCCCGCTCGGCCGTCTGTCACGCCCGCTGCTTGCACGAGAATCATACAATGGAGGGTGAGGCAAAGTGCGTCCGAAGTCACGCGCCTGTAATGCGCTCGGTCTCCTGTTCCTCTCCAGGAGGCGTCCGGCAAGGCGCATCGTGAGGGTTCGTCACTAAACTTCTACTCCGGCGTTCTCGCGCCTAACGAACGGGCAAAGCTTTTCGGCGCGCTGGCCGCCTCGTTGAGCGTAGACGCGAAGCTCGGCTGCTGACGCCCCAACACAAAATCGCCGCTCGACGCACCGCGTCGCGATGACAAACTGCTTTGCAGCTTGCTCCGACCGGCGTGCTCGCTCCTATTCAACGCCAGTGAGCACGCTGCGCCTTGGAGTGAACATTGACCATGTCGCGACAGTGCGGCAGGCCCGTTATGCCACGATGCCGGAGTCGAAAAACGTGGAACCGGATCCGGTGACGATCGCCAGCATCTGCGAACGCGCCGGCGCACACGGAATCACGGCGCACCTTCGTGCGGACCGCCGCCACATGCAGGATCGCGACGTGGAGCGATTACGTGAAAACGTGATCACAAAACTGAATCTGGAGATGGGCAACACGGCGGAAATCGTCGATTTCGCGTTGCGCATTGTGCCGGATGAAGTCTGTCTGGTTCCGGAAAAGCGCGAGGAGATCACGACGGAAGGCGGGCTCGACCTCGTGGCGCACGCGCGCCAACTCTCCCCGACGGTGAAGCGCCTGCATTCCGCCGGGATTCGCGTGAGCATGTTCCTCGATCCGGTGCCGGCGCAGATTGATGTGGCGGCGGATTTCGGCGCTGAGATCGTGGAACTGCACACCGGAAAGCTCGCGAATGCGTTCACCGAGAGATTCGCGAAGCAGGAGCTGGAGCGTTTGCAGGAAGCCGCAGTGCACGCGTTCAACTTCAACCTGCAGGTAAACGCGGGCCACGGAATTAATTACCACAATATCGCGCGCATCCACGAAATCCCGCACCTGACGGAGCTCAACATCGGACACTCGATTGTGGCGCGGGCGGTCTTCATCGGATTCGAAGCCGCCGTGCGGGAGATGCTCGCGTTAATGGAAGATTACCGCGGATGAGTGTTCTCGGCATCGGAGTGGATATCGTCGATTGCGCCCGGATCGAGCACTCGCTGGAGCGCTTCGGCGAGCGTTTCCTCCAGCGCGTTTTCACTCGAGGCGAAATTGCATACTGCCAGTCCGTGAAGTTTCCGGCGCGCCATTTTGCGGCGCGGTTTGCAGCGAAAGAAGCGGTCTCAAAAGCATTCGGCACTGGCATCGGCAAAGCGATGGGCTGGCGCGATATCGACCTACACCGCCACGAGAGCGGACAACCGTTCATCGTGTTGGAAGCAGGCGCGAAGCAGCTTGCGACCGAGCGGGGAGTATCATCGCTGTGGGTTAGTCTCAGCCACACCGACGATCACGCTGTTGCGACCGTCGTGATCGAAGCTTAGCGGCACAAGAAACTCGCGCGCGTTCAGCTCGACCGTATTGCTGCGAAACACCATGCGCAGCTAGCTGGCATCTGCCGAGATGATTTCCGGTTCAACATGCGAGTTGTAGCCGGGGGCGCTGACCCCGGGCTGCGGGACTGACTAATTAGCGCTCCGAGGCTTTTGCAGTAGCCTTTCCGCGCCGCGGGGTTAACGCCCCGACTACAACCTTGCCGATCGGAAACTTTCTTTCGGCAATCGGTCTAGCTGCGTCATTGATTTTACCGGGACTCGTGGAAGTAATTCTACGGGCGGGCGGCCGCAACCCGCACGAGGACCACACCATGCGGCGAGACTTCCGCTTCGAAGGTCTCGGCGAACACGCCCAGGTCTTGTTGACGCCAGAGATCGCGCACGCGCTGCGCTCCGCGTAGGCCGATGGCAGACCACGAGATGCGAACACGCCCGGTTTTCTCGTTGCGGTTAAACAACCCAACCGCCAAGGAGCCGTCTTCCATTAATTTTGCGTAGACTTCGTTGCGTCCGCTCTTCGCCACTCGCGTCGCTTGTTTGCAGAGCGGGTCCTGATTTACCTCGAGCACTTCGTCGTTCGTGAGCAAGCCAAGTGTGAAAGCATCCAGCTTTTCCAGATCACACCCGAGCAGCAGCGGTCCGGACAACAGACACCAAAGGCTCATGTGCGTGTATTGCTCGTCCGCCGTTAATCGCGTCCGGCGCGGTTTGCCGTTGCCGATCTCTCCGAGGACGAGCATGTCGGCGTCATTGTAGCTGCCGGGGCCGTTAAAGGGCGCCCATATCTCGCGCGAGAAGCCGATGTCACTAACGCTCGCCCAAGTGTCGGTGAGATCGCTCGTGGTGCGCCAGGAGTTTGCGCTTCTAGCGAGCTCGGGCGCGAGCGAAGCCGAAGCGTTATTGGCGAGGCTGTAAACGATATTGCGCCTGGACGCGGCCAGCTCCTTCCGCATCTCTTCGGCATGCGCGATATCGATCGGCACCCAGTCATACTTCAGGTAATCGACTCCCCATGCGCTCCATTGCTTCGCGTCCTGAGCGGCAAAAGAAAAGCGCCCGAACGTGCGCAGCTGCGTCGTGGTTCTCTCGCGGCGCTTTTCATTCAGCCGCTGCGCCAGGGGTCTGAGCCACGAGTATTTTTCAAGACGCGAGCGCTCTTTCGGAAAGCGATATCTGAAGTCGCCGGTGTGAACGCCGGCTTGGATCCAATCGTAGCCGCCATCCGCCATGTCCGCTGACGAGCCGATGTGACCGTAAAAGCTGGTGCGCCAAGGCGTCGAGTAGAGTCCGAATTTCAAACCAATTGCGTGGATCTCATCGGACAACATTTCGATGTTCGGGAATTTTGGATTGGGCTGAATGGCGTTGAAGGCACCGCCGCGCAGACCTTGCC
>JACCTI010000291.1 GCA_013812515.1 Chthoniobacterales bacterium | reverse complement strand
AGCACGCACTGCTTCCTGCTGCCAGAGATCCGGCACGACCAGATTGATCTCGAGTCCGGCCGGCATGAAGGGAAGGTTGCGATGAACGAGCGGCCCTTCAACCAAACAACGCAAGCTGCGGAAGCATCGCTTCTCGAAATCCCGCGATTTTTCTCTCGAACGCGCGTCTCTCGTTCTGCGCAGGCAAAACTTTCATCTTCACGCACGCATGGACCTCGAAAAGCTTTTTGGCAACGGCTCTTCTACACCTCCACCGCCTCCGCCGCCCTTGCGACCTCCTGCTCCGCGAATTGTAAAGCCAGTTCCCGCGGCAAGATGGCCGCCGGCGCTGCCGCCGCATCTGACATGAGCGTCCAAGGGCGTTGTAGCGGTGCTTGTGCCAAGCACCGGGGCGGTTCACTGATCGCGATCTTGCCCAGCTCGCCCAAAAACGGACGGACGGGCCGTCACATAACGACTACGCTAGGATTCGTTTTGAGAGGCTGCTGATTGAATTGCTCCACGCCTGAGTTGGCGCGAACGATCTGGCGGGCAAATCCTGTACGCTTGGCGTGTTCCAGATTGACAGGCCAGCGCGAAAACCCGTAGTCACAAACGAATGAAGCGATTCCTTCCTGGACTGCCGTTACTCCTCACTCTCACAACCGCTTTCGCGCAGGACGATAGCCCGACTGCGTCGCCTGATGCGGCCGCCAGCGCCGCCGCAGGGCTCGCCGCGCTCGGCTGCGGAGTTGTGCCTTGCATCGTGGGCTTGGCGATCGCGATCGTTCTCGCCATCTGGGTGTATCGCGACGCCAAAGCGCGCGGCATGGAGAACGCGATGCTTCTTACCATCGTGACCGCGATTACCGGGCTGCTCGGGCTCGTCATCTACCTGCTGATGCGTCCCAAAGGTAATCTGGTAGCCTGCCCCTCCTGCGGACAGAAACGGCTCGAGGGCAGTACAAAATGCCCGCACTGCGGCAACCCGTAAAGCGTCGCAGACTGGCCTGGATCAAGTTAATCGTCGCGGTCGTTTTCGCCGCCGCGGCGATCTTTGATTGGACCCGACCCCCGCAACACCAGCTCTCGGTTCATCTCTACGAAGGCGCCGTGGCCGGACCCTATCGCTGGCTGATCCGGCCGATGTCGACGCTCTTCGTACGGTGCCGGTACCTCCCGACTTGCTCGCAATATTCGGTCGAAGCAGTCCGTGCGCACGGTTTGCCAAAAGGCCTCTGGTTAACCACAAAACGCCTCCTGCGTTGCATGCCGTGGGTGCCGATGCACACGAGGGATCCGGTTCCGCCGCCGCGCGATAATCGCTCAGCGGCTGGCGATGCTCACAACCTAGCCGCGGTCGCGCAGCGAATCATGAGTATGGACTCGAGCAACAAAGACAAACTGAAAGGGAAACTTAACCAGGCCAAAGGCTCTGTGCAGGAAAAGGCGGGGAGAGCGACCGGCGATGCAGAGACGGAAGATCGCGGAACCGCGAATAAAGCGGGCGGTAAAGTTCAGGAGAAGGTCGGCGACATAAAGAAAGTTTTCGGCAAATAGCGGAAGGCCGCGCTTCCACGCTCCGTCGACATGCCGAAGCATGTCCCTCGCGGCGGTAACCGCGAACAGCTTTCTTGTCACAGCAAGGATAAGCGCTGCGCTTCTCTGGAACGCAGCGCTTCTTTATTAACTGGGCTAACGCGGGCACTCACCACGACTTCGTGGTCGCGAATTATTGCTTTATCCTCGCGGAGCCTTCCGGCAACCCTGACGCGCCGTGTTTACCTTTGAGACTTTCCTGATTCCTTCTTGCACCACGCGCGCTGGATTGTGTCGTCTACCCAATTGCGGCGCTCTCTTTCGCGCCAGCAAGTGTTTCCCATTCCTTTGTCGCCCGTTCGATCTCTCCGGTGACGCTTAACATCTCGCGATTCAACGCCATGGCCGCGCCGCCGCGTTCGTAGGTCTCCGGCTTCTCCAAGTCGGAGGTCAATTCGCGCTGCCGTCCTTCCAGCGAAAGGATGTGCATCTCGAGTTCGCGAAGACGCTGTTCATGTTGGCGTTTCGCTTTGGCTTCTGCTTTCCGTTGCTCAGCGCCGGCCCGGCGTTGCTGGCGCGATTCGCGTAAGCCGCCATTGTAGACAGGGGCGCCGGCCGCCGGAGAGCCTGGCAGGATGCCGGCGTCGCACCCCGGAGCCGGACGTGCAGAAGCACGCCCCTCCGAGACAAGCGCCGCCCGCTCGGACGTCGCGCGGGATTTATCCAGATAATAGTCGTAATCGCCCGCGTAGGGCGTGAGCTGCCCAGCCGCGATGTGCAACACCGTCTTCGCGACCGCGCGGATGAAGTAAACGTCGTGGCTAATGAAAAGGAGCGTGCCTTCGTACTGCGCGAGCGCGCCGACGAGCGCGTCGATGCTGCCGACATCCAGATGCGTTGTCGGCTCGTCCATGAGCAGCAGGTTCGGCGGATCAAGCAGTAACTTCACTAAGGCGAGCCGCGTCTTCTCACCGCCGCTCAGCACCGCCGTAGTCTTAAAGACATCGTCGCCGCGGAAGAGGAATGAGCCGAGCACAGTTCGCGCGACCTGTTCCGAAACCGGGTTCGGCATGTCGCGCGCGGTCTCGAGCACGGTCATGTTCGGGTTCAACATCTCGACGCGATACTGCGAGAAGTAGCCGACCTTGACGTTGTGCCCCAGTTCGCGCGTGCCGCCTTGCACTTCAAGCGAACCGCCAAGCAATTTGAGCAGGGTTGATTTGCCCGAGCCGTTCGGACCCACCAGCACGGTGCGTTGGCCGCGTTCCGCCTCGAAGTTCAGACCGCGGTAAACAACGAGATCGCCGTAGGCGTGATCGACCTTCTCGAGCTCAATCACGCGATGTCCGCTGCGTGGCGGCTGCGGAAAACGGAAGTGCACCGTCTTTTCGCGCGCCACCGGGGCGTCGATCTTTGCCATCCGGTCGATCTGCTTCAGCTTGCTCTGCGCTTGCGACGCCTTGCTCGCTTTCGCGCGAAAACGATCAGCGAAGGCCTGTAACGATTGAATCTCCTTCTGCTGGTTTTTGTAGGCGGAGAGCTGTTGTTCTTCGCGCGCAGCCTTCTGCTCCA
>JACCTI010000268.1 GCA_013812515.1 Chthoniobacterales bacterium | reverse complement strand
TTGCCGCTCCGGTGGTTGTCGCCGTCGATCCAGAGACGCATCGTGCGCGTCTTCATTCCCGCGCGCAGATCGCGCAGGATCATTTCAGCCACCCCTTGCACGCAAAACATCACGTCCCATTGCTCGTCGGCATAAGGACGCAGCGCGTAGTTCTCCGGATCCTCGACGAGTAAGCGGCGGAACCACGGCTCCGCTTTCGTGCCTTGCGGAATGCTAGGCGGATGAATGTGAAAGCCTTTGGCCGTTTGCGGAAACATGCGCGCGCCAGCCCATTGCTTTGGCCACAAGCCGATCTTCGCGAGCACTCCCTCGTCCCGCCGCGCAAATTCACCGAACGAGCCACGATGCCGCTGCGGATAGATCGTGCGCGAGAAAATCTCCACGCCGGGAATCCAGACGTCACGCACCTCCACACTCGCGCGATCCATCGCCGCAAGCTTGCCTGCCTCAACCCCATGCTCCGCGAGCTGCTCACCCAAAGATCCCGCCGTGTAATCGCGCGTCCCCAGCGCGTCTCGGCCTTCCTCGGAAAGACCGGCCCAAAGCTTTTCATCGGCCACGCTCATCGATGCTTCAGTTGCCTAACGAGAAATCCGCGCGCTCGCGAGACAGATTCGGATTGTAATACGGATCGCATTCCAGCAAGTCCGGCCAGCGCTCGCGCATTACCCCGGTTTCACGCGCTTCCACGGTGGGCCGCCGCGTGGCCGATTCATGATGACGCAATTTCGCGAACGGTGTGTAGACGACGAGGTAACCGGCGCGCCGCATTTTCAGGCAGAGATCGACGTCGTTAAACGTCACCGGCAGCCGCTCTTCATCGAAGCCGCCCACTTCCTCGAAGACATCGCGCCGCGTCATCAGGCAGGCGCCGGTCACAGCGCTGTAGTTCCGCATCACCTGGAGCTGGCGGCAAACGCCGGGAGCTTCCGCGGGAAAACCACGGAAGGCGTGTTCCGCGATTCCGCCTACGCCTAAAACGATGCCTGCGTGCTGCACGGTGTCGTCGCTGAAGAGCAGCCGCGCGCCGACGGCGCCGACCTCGGGACGCTGAACGTGCTCCGCCATCGCGGTGAGCCAGCCGCTCTCAATGATCTCCGTGTCGTTGTTTAAAAACAGCAGCCACGGACTATCGGTCTGCTCGACGGCAAAGTTGTTGATCGCGGAAAAGTTGAACGGTCCGCTGAAGCGCAGCAAGCGGTGCGGGAAGCTGGAAAAAAACTCCCGCGCCTCGTTGGACGCACTGTCGTTATCTACCACGACAATTTCGTATGGCTCGTAGCTCGTGCGGCTCGTTAGGCTGCTCAGGCAGCGCTTTAGCAGATCAACCCGATCCCGAACGGGAATGATAACGGAAATCTTCTTCGCGTCCGGAATGTCGCGCCTGATCCAATAGGCATGCGTCCGCCAATCGACTGCCACATGGCCCTGCTTCCCAGTCCTCTTCAAATGCGCTTCCACCGCACAGCGGCCGGTCTCGAGCGACTGCGGTTTGCGCCGGATATTATCCGCGGTCGAGGCAGCGCTGCGCCGCCAGTGATAGAGGACCCGCGGCACGTGATGAATGCGCGACGTGCGTTCGATGATCCGAAAGAACAAATCGTAATCCTGCGCACCATCGAACTCGGAACGTAAGCCGCCGATTTGACGGAGCAGCTGCCGGCGAATGATCGTGAAATGACAAATGTAGTTGCACGAATGGAAAAAATCCGGAGACCAGTCCGGCTTCATGATCGGACCGTCGAGGCCGTCCTCGGTCAGTTTGTCTTCATCGGAATAGATCAGATCTGCGTCGTGGTGTTCCTGCAGGAGTTTCACATGTTGAAAGAGCGCATCCGGCTCCAGCACGTCGTCATGGTCTAGAAATCCAATCCACTCGCCGCAGGCTGCTTCGAGGCCGCGGTTTGATGCCGCAGAGATACCGCCGTGCTGCGGCGACTCGACCAGCACAATGCGCGAGTCCTTGCCTGGCAGCTCACGGAGGAATGGAGACAGCTCCTGACTGGTAGACTTATCGTCGATCAAAATCAGCTCCCAGTTTTCGTAGGCTTGCGTGAGAACGGAATCGACGGCTTCACGCAACCAAGGCACGGGCGTGTTAAAGACCGGAGTGATGATGCTGACGCGCGGCCGGTAGGCGAAGCGTCGAGAATCCTCGCGCATCGCGCTCGCCTGCGCGGGCGTGACCCGATGGCGTTCGAACCACGCCTGGTATTCGCTCTGGGCGAGTGGCCTGTCCGCCAGCCAGTGCTTGCGTGCTTCGCGGACCAGCTTTTGCGGCAGCCGATAAGGTGCGAGCAGGACCTGGCCGACCTTCCGCTCGGGTGACTTGCGCAACGCGTGTTTCTCTTCCTTGAGCTGCTTGATGCTGCGCCGGTATTCTTTCAGCTTCAGGAGCTTTTCCTCGAGATTCGCGATGTGGCGATCGGCCGCTTCCAGTTCGGACATCCGAGTGCAGAGCGTGCGTTGAAGGCCTTGAAAGCGTTGATTGACGCGCGCAAAAGCGGTCTCGACCGCAGTGACAAATTCATCGCGATCAAGCAGAGGATTTCGAACCATCCGGATCGCCCCGATGCTCAGATCCGTGAGGTCATACTGATAATCAGGAATCAGACCGAGCTTGCCCAGAGTCTCGACCAAGCGCAGGCGTCGCTTGGAAACATCGGCCTCCCTTCCGGGCACGAGAATGATGTCGTCCGCAAGCAGCGCAAGCTCTGCGGCCTGCGCTTCCGCCTGTTCCGCACTGTCCGGGTAGATCCAAATTGCCAGATCCACCAGCGGACTGCGTCCGTTCTGCGGCAGCAGGTGGCACAGCTCGCCGACGCTTTCGCAAACGGTCACGTCCACTCCCAAGGCCAGTAGTTGCTCCCGCAATTCGCCGGTCGCCGCGCCCACGACCGCGAGCTTCCTGCCGGAGAATTTCGCCGCCAGGAAGCGCGCGAAATCCGGGCGGAGACGATGAGCAGGGATCTGCAACACAGTGACACTATATTGATTGATGGCAGACGCAGGCAAATTTACGCTGGCCCGCCCCGCCGCCGGGGCGCATCGCTGATCCGCATGCTCGACTTCAGCACCTACCTTCTGTATCGCGCGGGTTCGGTGATCGTGCGGGCGTTGCCCCTGCGATTCCTCTTCTGGTTAGGCGAAATCCTCGGGCTGATCGCGTGGGCCATCCTGCCGGGGTATCGGGATCTCGCGCAACGCAATCTCGCAATCGCTTTCGCTCCGCACAAATCACCGCGCGAAATCCGCAGCCTGACGCGGAAACACTTCCAGCGGCTCGGCGCCAACCTCATTTGCAGCGTCAAGCTCGGCTCGATGCCGCTGGAGAAAGTGGCGG
>JACCTI010000261.1 GCA_013812515.1 Chthoniobacterales bacterium | reverse complement strand
GTCCGTCTTCGCCGGCTTGGCCGCTTGCGTGGCAAACGACTTCGCCTTTTGAAATTCGGTCTTAAACCCGTTCGAGAAATCGCTCGGGCCGTGTTCAAAAAGAACGACGAAGCAGAACGCGAAAAAGACGAAAAGCGCGAACCAGAAAACCCCGCGGAGGAGCGACATGGCGACGATCGTAACTTAGCCCGTGCGAGGGGTCAATGAGTGCGAAGCGCCTGCAAAGTTGCGTTGGAAGCGAACATCGAAGCTGCCATGCTTCGGCGCCATGAGAGTGCCCTTGCTGGATTTGAGCGAACAGTATCGCGCTCTCGCCGAGCCACTCCGCGCGGAAGTGGACGAGATTCTGTCCACGCAAAACTTTATTCTCGGCCCCAAGGTTCACGCGTTTGAGAAGGCTATCTGTCGCTACTCGGGCGCGCGGCATGCGATCGGCGTTTCCTCGGGGACCGACGCGCTGCTCGCGATCCTGATGGCGCTGGAGATCGGGCCAGGCGACGCGGTCATTACGACCGCCTACTCGTTCTTCGCCACCGCGGGATGCATCGCACGCGTCGGCGCTACGCCCGTGTTCGTCGACATCGACCCGGCGACTTACAACATCTCGCCGATCGCGCTCGAGCGGCATCTCGCCGAAAATTGCACTCGCGGGTCTGATGGCACATGGCGCGATGGGGCGGGGCGTAACCTGCGCGCAATCGTGCCCGTGCACCTCTTCGGCTTGTGCTGCGACATGGACTCGATCAACCACCTCGCAAATCGCGCCAGCCTGATTGTGATCGAAGACGCAGCGCAGGCGATCGGCGCCGAATACCCGCAAAACGGCGGCGGCGCGGCGCAGGCGGGGACGATGAGCCAGGCGGGGTACTTCAGCTTTTATCCCTCGAAGAATCTCGGCGCGGCTGGTGATGCGGGTCTGATTGTTTGCCGCGACGAGGCACTCGCCCACAAGCTGCGCGTCTGCCGGCAACACGGAATGGAGCCCCGTTATTTCCATCAGTTCATCGGCGGAAATTTCCGGCTCGACGAAATCCAGGCTGCGATCCTGCAGGTGAAGCTGCCGCATCTTGATGAATGGTCCGCCGCGCGGCGGGCGATCGCCGATGGCTACCGCGAAGAATTCACCCGACGCGGCCTTGCTTCGCGCATAGCACTCCCCGCTGAGCCATACCGCAAGTACGGCCTAACCAATCATCACACCTATCATCAGTATGTGATCCGAACGCCGGAACGCGACGCGCTGCGGCAACGCCTCAACGAGAAGCAAATCGGCAACGCCGTCTATTATCCCCTGGGTCTGCATCAACAGCAGTGCTTCGCTCATTTGGGTTATCGGAGAGGCGATCTGCCGGAAACTGAGCACGCCGCAAGCGAAACTCTCGCCCTTCCCATTTACCCCGAACTCACCGCCGAACAGCAACTTTTCGTGATCGACTCCATCGCCGAGTTCCTCGCATAGCAATGCTCGTGAGGGCCAAAGGCGGGAGCAAGGCGGTCCCGGATATGCGCCCGACGGACGTCTCGCTGTGAGATGCGGTGAAGGCGACGTCCAACTCCCGCTAACTCCCTTCGTGGATCTGCGCCGCTCCGCGCTTGCGTTCTCGTTCGTGCAGGAGGCTGCGGATCTCCGTGAGGAGGAGCTCGTTCTTGAGATTCACTTCGTAATCGAGATCGGCCCGGAGCCGGTCTTTTTGGGACTGCCGGTTCTGTGACATCATGATGATCGGGGCTTGTAGGCTGGTGACCATCGCCAGGACCAAGTTCAGGAAGATGAACGGGTAAGGATCAAAGGCGCCCGTGCGGAGATACCAAACGTTCACTCCCATCCAAATCAGGAGCATGAAGACGGACAATCCAATGAATTTCCAACTCCCTCCGAAGGTCGCGATCACGTCCGCGGCTCGGTCGGCGGTAGTCGTGCAAGCCGCGTGCTCCGTGTTCGGATTTCGCGAAACGCGATGGCGCAGGAGGTTGTCGGTCCGGCGGAGGCGACGCGCCATCTCCGTCAGCATTCCGAGC
>JACCTI010000232.1 GCA_013812515.1 Chthoniobacterales bacterium | reverse complement strand
GCTCCAGCAACTCTCCGTGCGTGCCGCGTTCGATAATCCGACCGCGTTCCAGCACCAGGATCTGGTCTGCCCGCAAAATAGTCGAAAGGCGATGCGCGATCACAAAGCAGGTGCGGTGAGACATCAGGTGCTCGAGCGCTTCCTGAATCAAACGCTCCGTCGTCGTGTCGACGCTCGCGGTAGCTTCGTCCAGGATCAGCACCGGCGGATCCTTCAGCAATGCTCGCGCGATCGAGACCCGCTGCTTTTCGCCTACGCTTAATTTGACCCCGCGTTCTCCAACAACGCTGCTCAAGCCTTCTGGCAGGCGATCGATAAAAACGCGCGCGTTCGCCGCTTCCGCTGCGCGCAGTAACTCCTCATCGCTCGCACCCGGTTTCCCCATGAGCAGGTTCTCGCGAATCGTGCCATTGAAGAGAAAGCTCTCCTGCGTGACCAGGCCC
Organism: Chthoniobacterales bacterium; assembly: GCA_013812515.1. Classification (GTDB taxonomy): domain Bacteria; phylum Verrucomicrobiota; class Verrucomicrobiia; order Chthoniobacterales; family UBA10450; genus JACCTI01. Next base: position 8,596 of record JACCTI010000232.1, on the reverse strand, counting down.
ACCATCTCGCGCAGCGCAGGCACGCCGTAGCCGCGAATCGGTCTGCCATCGATCCGAATTTCGCCGGCGCTAAACTCGTAGAAACGCGTGAGTAGATTCACGAGAGTCGACTTGCCGGCGCCGGTCGTTCCTACGAGCGCAATCGTTTCGCCGGGGCGCGCGTGCAGCGAGATATGACTCAGCGCCGATCGCCCCTCGGCATAACCGAAGCTCACATCGTCATACACGATGTCGCCCACGATCTCCGGCACAGGTAGGGCGTTGCGAACCCCTGGCTCCTCCGGTTCATCGAGAATCTCGAAGACTCGTTCGCCCGCGGCACGCCCGGCTTGCACGAGTTGGTTGAGCTGATGCAAGCGCGTGACCGGCTCGTAAAGGAAACGCACAAGGGTCAGGAAGGCGACCAGCTCGCCAATCTGCATCCGTCCGTGGAGGACAGCGTTTCCGCCAAAGCCGATCGCGAGGACCAAGCCTAACGAGTTAAGAAAAGCCATGGACGGACTGTAGAGCGCCCAGGCGCGCATGATGCGCAGCGAGGCGAGGCGCAGTGCGTCGCTCGCCCGATTGAAGCGCGCATGCTCCTGCTCTTCCCGGACGAAGGATTTGATCTGGCGAATGCCCGCGAGGTCGTCGAGCAGCAGCGCGTTCAGAGCCGAGGCGGCCCGGCGCTGGGGCCGATAACGTTGCGGCGCGGTCAGGGTGTAAGCGAGCGCACCGGCAATCAGGAGCGGGACCGGCGCGAGCGCCCACCAGGCGAGTGGCGCATTCAGGTAAAACATGGCGCCGGCCACGATCGCAACCTGCAGGACCGCGACGACTCCCTGTTCGATGCCGTCGATCAACACGCGCTCGACCGCGTTCACGTCCTCCACCACGCGGGTAATGAGATCGCCCGTCGCACGGTTATCAAACCAGCGCAGAGGCAGCAGCTCGATGTGATAAAAAAGATCGCTCCGCAGATCGAAAATCACGCGCTGTTCGAAGCTGTTGTTCAGCAGAATGCGCAGACCGTTCAGCAGGTCCTGCAGAAAGAATGCGAGGAGCGCGATCAGCACAGCGGGCAGCAAAAGGTCGGCACGCTTCCCCGCGATCACATCGTCGATAATGAACTTCGTTACAGCCGGGAAAACGACGATCGTGAGCGTCCCCAGAATGGCGCAGGCGAGCGTCCCTGTGGCCATCCAGGGGTAACGCTTCACATAAGCAAAGACGCGCCAGACTGTTCTCATGCGCGGGAACGTCCGCGCCTCGTGTCCGAAGCGCAAGCCACGGCCCACGCTTGAAGCGATCCAGGCCGGCGCTGTGGCCGGTTCGCGGCGTAGCCGCCCTCGCTGCGTTGAGGCGCGTCCGCTTTCCACCATGGCAATCCGAAGAAAAAGACAGCGCGTCCTCGTCGCAGCAGTTTTGCGTCGATCCTCTCTCAGGCTAAAATCTGAACGTGGTCATTCGTCAGATGTTCATCTCGCCGGGCCATAATTATTTCGGCCACTACGGGCGCGAGCCGGATGATTATCCTTTGCGTGAAGTCGAGCGGATCGAGTGCGTCGCAGGTCACGGTATCCGCGGCGATCGGTTTTTCGATTACAAACAGAACTACAAGGGTCAGATCACCTTTTTCTCGCAGGAAATGTTCCATGGGCTTTGCGCGGCATTTCCTTCCGTCGATAAGTCAGCCGGCGTTTTGCGCCGCAACGTAATCGTCTCCGGCGCAAATCTGAACGCTCTCATCGGCGAGACATTTGAGCTACAGGGTGTTCGCTTCCGAGGTACCGCGCACTGCAAGCCGTGCTTCTGGCTCGATCGGGCCTTTCATCCGGGAGCCGAGGATTGGCTGCACGGCAACGGCGGCCTGCGCGCGGAAATCCTGACCGACGGCTGGCTCGAAGTCGGTGCCGCGCAGTTCGCATCGCTTGCTACCACGTGACGGAGTCCTTCAGCGCAGTCTTGATAGCGGGCGGGCAGTCAAGCCGCATGGGACAAGACAAAGCCCTCATCGAGATTAACGGCGTTCCACTTTGGCAAAGGCAGATTCGCCTGCTGGCCGAGCTCGAGCCCGGCGAGATTTTCCTCGCGGGGCCCCCGCGAGACGCCGACGCGACTGCGGCATACACTTTTCTCGAGGACGCGACGCCTGCCGCGGGCCCGCTCGGTGGACTCGCGGCCGCACTCCGCCGTTGCGTGACCACGCGCTTGCTCGCGCTGGCGCTTGATCTGCCGCAGATGACATCGGCTTATTTGCTTCAGCTGCTCGCCCAATCAGATAAGCGCGCGGGCGTTGTTCCCATCCGCGGAATTCGCTATGAGCCGCTCGCGGCTGTTTATCCGAAAGGTTCTTTAGCCACGGTGGAAGCGATGCTGGCCCAGCAGCGATATTCGCTGCAGAATTTGTGTGTCCTCGGAAGCGCCGAAGGCTGGCTTCTAAAGAGAACAGTGGCGCCAGAGGACGATTACCTCTTCACGAACATGAATACGCCGGAAGACCTTGCCGCGTTGAACCGTCACCATGCCTAACGAATCGACGGCGGATGCAAACGAAACACGGCCTGTGCTTCGGTTCCTCACGCGCGATCGCACCGTCCAGGTTCCGGATCAGATCGCGGCCGAAGCACCGCTCGAGATCCGGATCGAGGGCCGGAGCGTCGCGGTGCTCATGCGAACGCCCGGACACGACCGCGAGTTAGCGGCCGGTTTTCTTGTGACCGAGAATCTCGTTCGTTCGGCGAGCGATGTATTCGACATCTCACTCTGCGGCGTGGAGGAAGGACACGTCGTAAACGTTACGCTGCGGGATCCAAGCGCCCTCGACCCAGCCAGGCTGACGCGCCATGTGTTCAGCTCTTCGAGTTGCGGCGTGTGCAGTAAAGCGACCATCGAAGCCGTGCGGCAATCGTGCCCCGCAGTCGAAAACGACTGCACCGTCACACCGGAGACGCTGCTAAAAATGCCCGCGATCCTGCGCGCGCATCAGGCAACATTTGATTGCACTGGTGGGCTGCACGCGTGCGCGCTCTTCGATCTGGATGGCAATCTTGAGGCCGTCCGTGAAGACGTCGGGCGACACAACGCCCTCGACAAGTTGGTCGGCCAAGGTTTGCTCGGAAACCGGCTGCCGTTGCGCGATCACATTCTGTTTCTGAGCGGACGGGTCTCGTTCGAGATGATGCAGAAGGCACTCGCCGCCGGCATTCCCATCGTGGCAGCAATCTCCGCGCCTACGAGCCTGGCAGTGGAATTCGCGAATGAGAGCAATCAGACGTTAGTTGGCTTCGTCCGTGGCGAGACGATGAACGTTTACGCCGGCGCACAGCGGATCGTCACGCCGGCTTCCGTGCAGTAGGTCGTTGCATCGCGGCTTTGAAGCCGCGCGGCTTGTTGCTTATCCAATCGGCAAACTTCGCCACACCTCCGTGCGCTTTCAGCTTCGCGACGGTGTTGTATTCGCGTTCCAGTTCCTTTTCGGACAAGAGCTGGTGAATCTGCGAATGGCAGGGCCGGCAGAGCCCGACTACCTGCCTAACGACTGCTCGATCGAACTCGCGCTGGTTCCTCTTATTATGGTGACGGGTCCGCGGAATGAGGTGATGCCGCGTGAGAGTTTCTTCGCGGCCACAAGTCGCGCAGGCACCCACGCAAGCAAACATTCCAAAACCATCTTTCGTTCGTGCTAGTGCGGGCCAGACCATCAGCGCTGCCGCCGTCCGCCGTAACGATCCTGGAACGTAAGCTCGGCGATCCCGGACTTGTCGAGCTCACCCAAACCCTCTGCGATCATACGCTCATATTGCTGCTTCGTCGCGCGGGCGAGCGGCAGATCGAGTCCCGCCGCTTCGGCTAACGAGAGCGCAATGCCGCTGTCCTTCGCCGCATGCGCTGCGGAAAAGAAGGTTGCGTGGTCGCGGTTCTGCATGTCTTCGCCGTCGGTCTGTAAGACGCGCGAGGCGGCGCCAGTTTGCGCGAACACTTCGCGGAGCATCGCGAGATCGAGACGTAGCTCATGGCCAAGGGCAAGCCCTTCCGCGAGTCCTGCGGTGTTGATGTTCATGACCATGTTGACGAGCGCTTTCACCTTGGCAGCCTCGCCTGTTTTCCCAACAAAACGCAGGGACGAACTGAGCTCGCGCAGGATCGGCTCGGCGCGCCGGAACGTCTCCTCGGCACCGCCGCAGATCAGGTAAAGCGATCCTGCACGCGCCTGAGTGATGCTGGAAGCCATGCAGGCTTCGAGCGTTTCGGCGCCAGCTTTTGTGGCGAGTTTTTCGACCTCTTCGTGAAGGCCGGGGGAAACAGTCGCGCAATTGATGAAGAGCTTGCCGCTCGCGTTTACGAGCAGGTTATCGTCGCCGCTGAAGATGGCGCGCATCGCATTGTCATCCGAAACGATCGTGAAAATTATCTCCGCGCCGGCCGTGACGTCGCCGAGCGTCGGACAGGCTGCGGCTCGGAGTTCCTGCGCGAGCGCGGTCGACGCCGCGCGATTCAAATCGAAGAGCGTCGTCACATGAAAGCCGCGCTCCTGCAAACGTCGCGCCATGTTCGCGCCCATCCTGCCGACTCCGACAAAGCCGATGTTCATTCCAGAACCTTCTCCGCGAAGAATGGATTTTCGCGTTTCTCTTTGCCGATCGTCGTGAGCGGGCCGTGACCGGGACAGACGATCGTTTCGTCTGGTAACGTGAGTATTTTCTGCCGGTTGTTTCGGAGCGCCTCGTTATACGAAACCGCGCCGCCACCCATCGAGCCCGCGAAAAGGGAATCACCGACTACCGCGACCGGCCGCGTCAGGCCTTCGACGACGAAGGTCATTCCGCCGACGGAGTGACCTGAGGTAAGCCGCGCCTCGATGCGGAGTGCGCCGCATTCGAAGCGCTTTCCTTCATCAATGCCTTCCGCGTCGCTCGCGGACTCACGTTTTGAAATGTAAACCGGCGCCCCCGTTTCCTTGCGGAGACGCGATAGATCAGCCACGTGATCGGGATGAGAATGCGTGAGCAGGATCAACTTCACCGTGAGGTTCTCCCGCTTCACTCGCTCGAGCATTTCCGCACAATCCGCTCCCGAGTCGAACGCGATGGCTTGGCGCAAAGCAGGATCCCAGAGGAGATACGCGTTCACGGTCATGTCGCTGTAATTCGTATTGAATTGCGCGAGGCCCGCGATCTCTTCTACGGGTTCGGGTCGCCATTCATCTTGCGCGAGCTTCAGCAACGAAGCCGGATCAAGCCCCAGAACGGGCGCGACAGCTGAGAGTGTTTCGGCGTCGAAATTGCCCGCGCGTAGAAGCCGAATGCGCTCTGCGCCGAGTCCCGCATTGTCGGCAAGCTGGCTGTCGGAAAACCCAAGACCACGCTGCGCTTTGCCGAGAATGTCCGCCGCGGTGTCTTCGAGTGGTATCATGCTTGTCTCAGGCGTTTACGTGTGTCCGTGGAGCGAGGCCCAGCTCGTCGTTTCGCTCCGCGAACAGCTTGCCCGCACGTGCCGCTACTTGTTCGACGGTCCACGTTCCACCGGACTCTTTTTCAATTGAGGTCATCTTTACGTTTGCGATGCCGCACGGCACAATTTGATCGAAGGCGGACAGATCGCCGCATACATTTAGGGCAAAACCGTGCATCGTGATCCAGTGGCGCACGCCGACGCCAATCGATGCGATCTTGCGATCCTCCACCCACACTCCGGTGAGACTCGGACGTGTCTGCGCTTGGAGATAAAACGTCGCGAGCAATGCCAGAAGCGCTTCCTCGATCCAGCGCAGGTAGCGATGTAAATCCTGGCCCCGGCGACGTAGATCGATGATTGGGTAACCGACCAGCTGGCCGGGTCCGTGATAGGTCGCCTGGCCACCGCGATTGATCGGGAACAAGGCATACGGCAGGTGCGACCCGCCGCGCAGGCTCGACCGGTCGGACGTGCGTCCGATCGTGTAGACGGGCTCGTGTTCCAGCAAAAATAACCGGTCGCCTAACGAGTCATTCGCCCGCTTCCGTCGCACCAACTCCTCCTGCCTCTCGAGGGCCTCGGCGTAACCGATCCGACCGAGCCAGCTCGCTTGCAGCTGCTCGATCATATCTGGGATCCTGCGGGTAAACCCAGCAGCGCCGCTGCGTGCGAACGCAGATGCGTTAAGCCGATCGCGAGCGCATCCGCGGCGTCTGGGCCGGGAGTCTCGGTCAACCCGAGCAGAGCGCGCACCATGAACGCGACCTGTCCTTTGTCCGCCGCGCCACGACCGACGGTGGCCTGTTTGATCCGCGTCGGCGCGTATTCGAAAACGGGCAGACCGCGCTCTGCGGCCGCGAGAATCGCCGCCCCGCGCGCGGCGCCCAGAGCGATGGCCGTCCTGTAACTCTGCACATAGATCACTGACTCGAGCGCGCAGCAATCCGGCTCGTGTTGACGAATCAAATCCACAAGCTGCTCGTGGATCGCTACGAGACACGAAGATGACAAGCCGCCTTTGTTCTGGATTACGCCGAAGTAAAGAGCACGCTCTGTCCCGGCGCTCGCTTCCACGATGGCAACGCCGGTGCAACGCAGAGAAGCATCGATCGCCAAAACACGAGTCATTCGGCGGAGTCTAAGGTCAGCGTCCGCCCGTTCAAGATGCGATCGCGAAAGGAATAACACAGCCGTTATCGAGATTATTCGCTGCTTGCCAATCGCCAATCGGAGATCGGAAATCGGAAAATCGTTTGGCAATGGTCATTCAAAGATTGAACGGCCCCCTTCCACGGGTGTCAGACTACTCAGGTTAAGGCGATTCGGGTGGTTGCACGTTTCTCGTAATTGTTGTTTCTCCTAGCGTGCGCTGCCCGGATCTTTTTCTTTAGAGAGTCATTCCCCTCGCCGACCCCGGCTTCGGCTTTCCAGCTCGCGTCCAGGCTTACACTCTCCTGCGTGGTCGAATGAGACCGCCGGAGGATTGCAATTCGTCCACGACCGGACGCTCGTCCCGTGCGAAGAAGCAGCTGATCAGATGGACAGACTTGCAATTGATCCCGTCGGCGCAGCCCTGGCCGAGGACATCGGTCCTGGTGACGTCACTTCGGAGTATTTCGTCTCGCCCACCCTGCAGGCCTTCGGGCGCATCATTGCGCGCGAGCGCGCGGTGGTCGCAGGCACTCAACCTGCCGCGGAAGCGTTCCGTCGCGTAGATCCGAAACTGCACATCGCAGTGCAGCAGCCAGACGGTTCCCGTCTAATCGGCGGCGAAACGATCATCGAGATCCGCGGGGCCGCTCGCTCCATCCTGACCGCGGAACGCGTGGCGCTGAATTTTTTGCAACGGCTAAGTGGGATCGCGACGCTGACTCGGCAATTCGTGGAAGGTGCAGGCAAATCGAAGGCCCAGATTCTGGACACGCGGAAAACCACTCCCGGCTTGCGGGCCTTGGAGAAGGCCGCCGTTCGCGCGGGTGGAGGGGTGAATCATCGCTTCGGGCTTTTCGACATGGTGCTGGTGAAAGACAACCACCTCATGGCGACCTCGGGACTTTCCGGCCTGGCTGCGACGGTCGAGCGCCTTCGACGCGAGCGTCCGGGCGTGCGGATAGAATTGGAGGCTGATCGGCTCGAACAGGTGCGGACATTCCTCGAGATGGAGGGGATCGACGTGATCCTGCTCGATAATATGAACTCCGCAGAGATGCGGGAAGCTGTCGCGCTCGGTAAAAAAAAGAGTGTGAAGTTCGAAGCGAGCGGCGGCGTAACGCTCCAGAACGTCCGGCAAATCGCCGCCACCGGGGTCGATTATGTCTCCGTGGGCGCACTGACACATTCCGCGCGAGCGATCGATCTCTCGTTAGAGCTGACGCATGTCGGGGGGTGACCGGCCCGATCGGCTGAACGCGGAGGCACTCCGCTCCGCGTGCGCCGGTCAGTGTTTTGGCCATCGCCTCGAGGTGCTAGAGGAGGTGACCTCAACGAACGACATCCTCCTGCAGCTCGCATCCAAGAACCACGAGGGGCTGGTTATCTTCGCGGAGCGGCAAACGGCTGGACGCGGCCAACGTTCTAATCGGTGGGAGTCCGCTGAGGGGAAGGGCCTTTGGTTTTCTATTCTGCTGCGACCGAGCATTGCCCTGGCCGAAGCCCCGCGCCTCACCGCCTGGGCTGCGCGCACCGTCGCCGCAACTATCAACGAAATGCTTTCGTTAGGCGCCACGGTCAAGCCGCCGAACGATGTCTACCTCGTCGGCAGAAAAGTCGCGGGTGTGCTGCTGGAGATGCGCGCCGTCGCCCACGCACAACATCTCGGCATTCTCGGAATCGGTCTGAACGTGAACCAGACGCTCACGGATTTTCCGGAGGAACTTCGGGAGCGCGCCGGCTCACTCGCGCTGGCGAACGGCGGCGCGATAAAACGCGAGGAACTCGCGATTGCCTTGCTGCGGAAGCTCGATCGAAGCTACCGAGAACTGGCGCTGTAATCCTGCATGGCGTGAAGCTTTTCCCAAGCCCGTCGTGAGTCTAGTTGCGCGCGCGCGAGGGCAATGCCGTCGCCTAAATCCCGCGCCAAGCCCGCGACGACGAACCCGCCGGCTGCGTTTACGACCGCCAGATCGCGTTTCGCCCCCTTCACCTGCCCGCTCAGGATCCC
>JACCTI010000191.1 GCA_013812515.1 Chthoniobacterales bacterium | reverse complement strand
GGCTATTCCCTTTGCGCGCTTCACGGTGGAATGTCAGTCGCAGCTGGAGAAGCAGAACAAAGCTTCCCGCGTCCGGCAGTCTGTCACTTCGCTCTTCGGCCTGACCGATGAAGAAGGGGGCGAAGGTGAAGAAGAAGAGCCCAAGACAGATCGGGACGAGAGCAAGGATTAAGCATGGCGCAGGAAATCATCACTCTGGAATGCACGGAAGCGAAGGCGCTCGGTATGCCCGCTTCACGCTACATGAGCACGCGTAATAAGAAGAGCCCGCGGACACCGAATCGTCTTGAAAAGAAAAAGTATAATCCTTTCCTGAAGCGGCATACGCTCCACCGCGAAACCCGCTAACCACTCATGCAACCGAAGACCGCCAAACGCCGCTCCGCATTCCGTCGTGCCAATCGCACCATGCCACGGCGGCGGATTGATATCGCGACTGAAGCCATCGATTACAAAAATCCCGACCTTCTCAAGAAGTTCGTCACCGAGAGCGGAAAGATCCTCCCGCGCCGTGTCACCGGGATGCCAGCGCACATGCACCGGAAAATCACGCGCGAGATTAAGCGCAGCCGGTCCGTGTTGTTAATGAAATAATTTTCTGCGCGTCCCGGCCGCGGACGCGAAGTCATGTAGCCACTTGGTCGGGAAATTCTTTCGGCCGCTTTCGTCAGCTAAAAAACTGCGAGCCCTCTCCCCTCGCCTCGCTCGCGCATCGGGATGGAGTCAGCGGGGAGATTTCGGCTTCGGGACTCCGACGCCGCAACGCTTGTGACGCTTGTGGCTGAATGTTAAACCCACTGCATGGGTCGCCAATGGTTGCATGCGAAGCGCGAAGTAGCCGGACTAAAAAAGGGACAGGTTACGGGCAAGCTCGTGAAGGAAATCATGGTCGCGGCCAGGCTCGGCGGGGCAGATCCACATGGGAACGCACGGCTCTTCGCGGCCGTGGAGAAGGCGCGGCGGGCGAGCGTCGCGCGGGATGTGATCGAGCGTGCGCTCAAAAAGGGCGCCGGGGTCGGCGCGGAGAAGCTCACGCTCGAGCAGATCGTTTTCGAAGGCTACGCGCCCTTGAAGGTGCCGGTGATCGTGGAAGTTCTCACGGACAACAAGAATCGCACGGCTCCCGAGATTCGCGTCCTCTTCAAACGTGGACAGCTCGGCGCGCCGGGCAGCAATAAATTTCTCTTCGACCACGTCGGTCTAGTGGAAGCGCATCATGCGCATCTGGCTGCGGACGTTGAAGCGGCTGCGATCGAAGCCGGCGCGCAAAATGTCGAGCCGCTAACGCACGCTGAAAACGACGACATCCCTCCGGACGCCAGCGGGGCGCGCTTTATTTCTGTGGCGACCGATCTGCACGCCGTCTCACAATGGCTCTCCTCCAACGGCTGGACTGTTGTGACGAGCGAGCTCGGTTACGTCGCGAAAAGTTTTCCCGAGCTGAACGATGACGACCGCACACAAGTCGGCGATTTCCTTCAGGCCCTCGAAGATCATGACGACGTCCATCGCGTCTGGGCGGCGGTGAAGTGATGCCGTATGCCTGACGAGACCACGCAGTTCATCCTCGGCGATACCGCGGCCGATGCTCTCAGCAACGGCCGCCGCGGATTGTTCGGAAGAAAAAGGAAGGGAAAGAAAGTTCGTCCGCGGCTGACCCACTGTGAAAACTGCGAAGCGCCACTGACGGGCGAGTATTGCGCAAATTGTGGGCAGCACGCGATCGACTATCGCCGTTCGCTCCTGCGCGTTCTCGTCGATGCGGCGGATTCGTTTTTAAACTGGGACACGAAGTTCCTGAAATCCATTGGTATTCTCATCGCGCGGCCTTGGCGCCTAACGAATGATTTCAATGCGGGACGGCGCGCGCGCTACGTGCATCCATTGCGGCTTTACCTGCTCGCCAGCATCGCCTTTTTTCTGATGGCGAAGCTGGTGAACTTCACCGGCTTTAGCGACAATCGAACCGTTCAACTGAACGCTGAAGATCGAGTCGAGATCGACACGGCGTTGTCGAAGCTAAGCGCCCCCGATTCGCCTCTCTCTCCAGAACAGCGCGCGAAAATAGAGGCTGCACGGGCGCGCTGGTCATCTCCGGATTCAGGAATCGCCCAGCAGCGCGCCAAGTTCGACCGCGCAATGCTGCGCCTACCGCGCTTTGCGGAGAAGACGGAGTGGAAGCCGAAAGACCTCGAAAAGCTGGACACTACCCTGGCAACGCTCGAGAAACTCGACCGGGAAGTGGAGGGCCCTCCCATCCCGCCGGCGGACAGCGTTGGCGATAATCCCGCGCCTGCTGCCCTCCCAACTCCGCCGCCCGGTCCTCAGATCAGCTTCAGTCCCGTGATCCAGTTCGACCGAGGTGACTCTGAGCCGAAGGATGCGTTTGGCAGGTGGATCGAAAGCCGCGTGAAGGAGAAGGTCGGCGAAGATGGCACCAAGGCGACGCTCTTCCTCGACACACTCCGGAGCAACGTGCCGACGATGATGCTTTTCTGCGTCCCATTATTCGCGTTCGTGCTGAAGGTGCTCTACTTCCGGCAGCGACGTTACTACATCGAGCACCTGGTTTATGCGCTCCACATCCACACATTCGCCTATGTGGCGGTGGTCGTGATCACGTTGCTCGGCATGGGAGCGGAACGCATCTCGCCTGCGCTCCAGCAGGTGCTCATTGTGATCTTGCCGTTCATCGCGATCGCGCAGGTCTTCGTCTCGATTCGCCGGGTTTACGGCCAAGGCTGGTTCATGACGACATTCAAGTTTCTGCTGGGCGGCCTGGTCTATTTGTGTGTCTTAGCGCTGGGTGTTGGCGTGACGGCGTTCATCACGCTCGTCCTGCCGTAATCGCCGCCCGATTGTGGCCGAGATCAGGCCAACAATGCCCGCGCTTGGTCCAAGGCACCGTCGACTTTCGCCGCATCCTTCCCTGCCCCACGCGCGCTGTCCGACCTTCCGCCACCCTTGCCGCCGACGATTGGCGCGATCGCTTGGATGATCTTGCCAGCGTGACATCTCGAGGTGAACTCGGGAGTCACGGCAGCAAGAAGCGCTACGTTGCCGTCGGCTGCGCCGGCGAGAATCACCACGCCTGCGAATTGTTGCTGCTTCAGCGCATCCGAAATAGCCTGCAATCGATCGCCCGTCGCGGCACCGAGGTTCGCCACGATTGCAGGCGTTGCACCAATCGTCTCCACCTTGCTCAGCAGCTCACGGGCGGTGCTGAGTGCCTGTTTCTGCTCGAGCGCCTTCATGGACTTTTCGAGCGCCTTCTGTTGCGCGAGCATTGAGTCGATTCGCTTCTCGAGGTCGCCGACCGGTGAGTTTAGCTTCGCCGCGATCGAGCGGATGAACTCCTGATCGCGCTTCGCCTGCTCGTAGGCATTCAGTCCCGCAACCGCCTCGATGCGACGAACGCCGGCCGCAATCGCAGCCTCTCCGACCACGCGGAAGAGCCCGATCTCACCCGTGCCGCGCACGTGCGTGCCGCCGCAAAGCTCCATCGAGTAGCCATTCAAGGCGGGTGGCTCTCCGCCGATCTGCACCACGCGCACTGTGTCGCGGTATTTGTCGCCGAAGAACTGCATGATATCTCCGCGCGCCTTCACTTCCGCATACGGCATCTCAGTCCAGGAGACGCTCGCGTTCTCAACGATGCACTCGTTCACGAGCTTCTCGATGTCTCGCAACTGCTCCGGAGCGAGAGCCGCGCTGTTGAAGTCGAAGGTCAGCTTTTCCGGGCCGACGTAGCTCCCCTTTTGCGCCACCTCGCACGATACGACTTCGTGCAGCGCCCAATGCAGCAGGTGCGTGACGGTATGGTGCCGCTCAATCGCGCGGCGTCGGGTCTTCTCAAAGCGGACCGTGACGTGCTCGCCGACAGCCGGCGCGCTCTCGCCGTCTAACACGTGGATCCAGGTGCTGCCAGACTTCCGTGTTTCCGCGATGCGCCAGCGACAGCCGGCCTTCATCAGCTCGCCGGTGTCGCCGACCTGGCCGCCCATCTCCGCGTAGCAGACGGAACTGTCGAGAATGACTGCTGGCTTCCCGTCCCCTAATATCACTTCCTGCACATGGGCTTCGGTCTGATCAAGATCGTAGCCGAGGAAACGGGTGGGACCTTTGCAATCTGTCGCCGCGAGTTCGATCGCACTCTTCTTCTGGGCGGAACGAGCGCGCGCCCGCTGCTGTTCCATCAGCTTTTCAAAGCCCGCGATGTCCACGCTCAGTCCGCGTTCGCGCGCCATCAACTCGGTGAGATCTAGCGGAAAGCCATAAGTGTCGTAGAGCTTGAAAGCATCTATTCCGTCGATCACGGGAGGAGCTTGCAAAAACTGGTTCCAAGCCCCTTGTCTCAATTCTCCCAGCGGATAACGAATGTTCTGTCCTCCGACCTGAACCATACAAGTCGCGGAATCGACGGACGCAGCGCCTGCGCCCTGCCCTTTTCCCACCCATCTCGGCTCGCCTAGCCCGTCACGCTTCACGGCGGCCTCAAGAGCTAGATAAAACACCTCGTTTTCAAAGAGGTTAATGCCTCGATCGAGCGTTTTATTGAACGCTTCCTCCTCGCGGCGGAGCACTTCCTCGACGTGCTTGTGTTTCGAGCGGAGCTCGTAAAAAATTTCGCCCATCGTGCGAGCGACAACGGCGGTTAGTTTGTAGAAAAACGGCTCGTCAAAACCCAGCGTGCGGCCGTAGCGCACGGCTCGACGCAGAATGCGCCGCAACACGTAGCCGCGACCTTCATTACTAGGTGGAATGCCGTCGCCGATTGCGAAGCTCAGCGTGCGGATGTGATCGGTAATCACGCGAAACGCTACGTCGACCTTCTCCTGCTCACTCTCGCCGGTGCTGCCCATTTTCGGCACCGTGGAGCCGTAGCGCTTCCCGCTGAGTTTTTCGATCTCGTCAAAGATTGGCCTGAAAATATCCGTCTCGTAGTTAGAGATCAGGCGCGAGAAGTCCGTGAAGTTCTTTGTGCCTTGGACCATCGCCGTGATTCTTTCAAAGCCCATTCCGGTATCGACGTGACGCGCGGGCAGCGGGACGAATTTGCCATCGGCGTTCGCGTTGAATTGGATGAATACGAGATTCCAAATCTCGATGCATCGCGGGTCGCCCGTGTTCACGAGCGAGCCCTTCGTGTCACCTGCGGGGGTGAGGTCGACGTGCAACTCCGAGCACGGGCCGCACGGGCCTGTGTCGCCCATCATCCAGAAGTTGTCCTTTTTATTGCCGTTGATGATCTGCACGGCGGGATCAAGTCCGGCCTTCTCAAATAAACGCGCCCAATGATCGTGCGCCTCCTTGTCGAACTCGCTCGGTTCGTTCGCCGCTGGTCGATAGACCGTAGCGTAAAGCCGCTGTGGTGGGAGTTTCCAGCGCTCAACCAATAGCTCCCATGCCCATTCAATCGCCTCCTTCTTGAAGTAGTCCCCGAAACTCCAGTTCCCGAGCATCTCGAAGAACGTGTGGTGATAGGTATCGAGGCCGACATCATCCAGATCGTTGTGTTTGCCTCCAGCCCGGATGCACTTCTGCGTGTCGGCA
>JACCTI010000190.1 GCA_013812515.1 Chthoniobacterales bacterium | reverse complement strand
GCCGATTTGCCGTTGATTCTGGCGTTGTAGAAATCCGGATACTGCGTCGCGGAGTGGTTGCCCCAGATCGTCATGTTGGTGACCTCGGTCACCTCCACACCCGCCTTCTGCGCAAGTTGCGCTTTCGCGCGATTCTCATCGAGACGAGTCATCGCAAACCAGCGATCGCGAGGGATCGAACGAGCGTTGTTCATGGCGATAAGGCAGTTTGTGTTGCAAGGGTTTCCGATCACCAGAATGCGAACGTCAGACGCGGCGTTCTTTTCAATCGCCTGCCCCTGGCCGATAAAAATCTTTCCATTAATCCCGAGCAAGTCACCGCGTTCCATCCCCGCTTTACGCGGCACGCTCCCAACCAGCAGCGCCCAATTCACATCGCGGAATCCTTCGTTCAGATCCGCGGTCGCGACGACTCCCTTGAGGAGCGGAAAGGCACAATCGTCCAGTTCCATCACCACGCCTTTCAGCGCATCGAGCGCGGGCGGAATTTCGATGAGGTTGAGCTGGACCGGCTGCTCAGGTCCAAAGATCGCGCCGGACGCGACGCGAAACAGGAGTGAGTAGCCGATTTGTCCGGCCGCGCCGGTAATCGCCACGTTGATCGGAGAATTCATTTCCCTTCTTTAGCCACGGATCGAGACGGATGAAACACGGATTTTCAGAAGAGGGGAAGGCTTCGCCGCCACAGATGAACACAGATACGAAGGCGGAATGGCCCCTCTTTCATCTGTGCAAATCTGTGTTCATCTGCGGCTAAATTCTGCCGCTCTCCTGCAGCAGTCGCCGCACAACTTTCATTCGCTGCTTCACTCCGCGGCTTTGCGCAAGCCGCGCAACCGTCAGATGCAATCGCCGGCTCCAATTCGAGTCCGCCGCCGTGCCCGGCACGTTGAACCGGTCCTTCCGCGCAAGCAGGTCCGTGATCATCACGATTGCCAGCCACGCCGCGCTCTGAAAAAGCGCACGCAGCGCCGGCGTGTAGAAATCACGATCATAGTCCGGCCTTCCCGGGAGCGAATGGATACCGGCGAACTGCGCCACTTTATTTAGATCGTCCCGCGCCTGGTCTCTCGTTGCGCTCTCCTCCTCAACGGCTTCCTCCCACATGGCCCGCAGCGGCTTGTGATCGTGCGTCGCGTAAGTGGTGACGGAGAGCCGCTCGTATTCACTGCCGCGGATCACGCGCCCGTCCGGCGTGTTCTCCCATTGCGGGATTTTGAAACCGGCGATCCCGAGCGATTGCAAACTCGGCCGCACGTACTGCGGCACGGTGCCGAGATCTTCGCCGACCAGCCGTGTGCTGTCCGCCGCCTCCAGAACCATGCGCAGATATTCCTCGCCCTCACGCTGGTTCCTCTGGGCGTTCTCGTCACTCGAATCATCACGCGGCGCGAAATGTGGCGCGCGGCCGCCAGTATGGGCGAGCATTTCTCGTTCGGAAAAGGGAAGGAACTCAGCGTTCCGCTGCGGCCGCCACGGAAAGGCATAGATGCGATAAAAGCCGAGCACGTGATCGATGCGGAAGACGTGGAAAATGCGGCGCACACCGCGCACGCGTTGCCGCCACCAATCGAAATCTGTGCTGCGCATCATGTCCCAGCGATAAAGCGGGATGCCCCAGTTTTGACCCCACTTTTGGGTGAACTCGTCGTCCTTGAAATATGGTTCCGGTGGCGCGCCTCCCGACCAGTCGAGCACGAACTGCTCCGGCCGCGCGAAGACGTCGGCACTGTAATAGCTGACGCCAAACGGGATGTCGCCCATCAGCGCGACACCGCGCTCGTCCGCATAGGATTTGGCCACAGTCCATTGGCCGTATGCGATCCATTGGACATATCTGAAGAACCGTTCCCGCTGCGCGAACCGCTCTTGTGCGTCCGCGGTCTGCTCCTGCAACCACTCGCGCGCCGCACCGAGTGACTGCTGCTCGTCCGGCCAATGATCCCACGCTTCGCTTCCGCCGTTCTCTTCCATGAGCGCGCGGAAGAAGGCGTAATCATCGAGCCACGTTTTTTCTTTCGCGCAGAACTTCGTGAATTCCGGCGCGTCGGTAGCTTGTGCCTGGAAATGCGCGAACGCTTTTTCTAGGAGGGCGCGTTTCAACTTCTTTACCTGTTTGTACTTCACCACGCCGGAGCGGAGTTTGCGCAGATTGAACTGCGCGAGCACGTCGTCGAACTCCTCCTGCGTTAGATCCTCCGGCGCGCCGGGCGCGAGCTGCAACGTTGCCGGTTCGATCGCGATCGCGCTAATCGCATTATACGGGCTGTTGTCGCCGCCGGTCTCGTTGATCGGCAAAAGCTGGACGAGCTTGAATCCAACACCCGCGGCCCAATCGATGAACTCGCGCAGGCCCGCCAGGTCTCCGATGCCGAGATCTTCCTCGCTGCGTAGGGCGAAGAGCGGCGTCAGGACACCCGCGATTTTCTGTTCCGGAGAAAGATTCATTCAGCCACGGATGAACACGGATGAAACACGGATTCAGAAGACAAGCCGCTTATGCGTGACTTTGGTTCTTTCGATTCACGAGCAGACCGACTTTTTCTCCTGTCGTCTTCAGCTGATTGAACAGCTGAGCTTCATCTCGCTCGTCGTATTCGGCAGCGATGTTGATCTCTACAACGACACAGCCGTCAACGACGAGATCAGCATCGTAGTCTCCGACAACAATGCCTTTGTAAAAAGCCTGAATGCGTTTCTCGGTTTCGGCGGAAGCTCCACGACGGAGGAGCTCAACCTGCAGTGCGCGTTGATACACGCGCTCGAGAAAACCGTAGCCAAGCTGCTGATGTACCTCAAAGGCCGCACCGATGATCTTCTCCGTCGTGCTCCGATGCAGCAGATGAACCCGGTGCAATTCCTCTGCTTCTGTGTTTCATCTGTGGCTTAAAGAATGTCACCGCCGCTGGATCTGCCAATCCTCGAGCAGCTGCGTCGGGATTTCTTTCAGGAACCGCGACGGCCGCTGAAACATGTCACCGTAGCCGGCATTCAGCCGCATGTGCGGGTAAGTGAGATAAAGTTCATCGCGCGCGCGGGTGATGGCGACGTAGAAAAGCCGGCGCTCCTCCTCGATCGCGTCCCGCGTTTCTAATGAGCGCGTGCTCGGAAACATCCCGTCCGTCAACCAAATGACGAAGACGGTGTGATACTCCAGTCCCTTCGCCTGATGCACTGATGAGAGGTTCACCGCTTCCGTATCAGCCGTCTGGTTGGGAGCCGCTTCCGCGTCCACGTTGCTGATGAGCGCGAGCTGCGAGAGGAATTCATTTGCGTCTTTAAACTGCCGCGCAAAGGCCGCGAGCTGATTCAGATCTTCCCGGCGGAGCTCGTAGTTCGAAAAGGTGGCCTTCGCGTAATCGTCGTAGATCGCTTCGACCACGGACGTGATCATCTCGGAGGGCGGATTTGGCTGCCCGCCCGGTGCGATCTCATCCAGAGTGAACGCGAGCTGTTCCCACGACTTCTTCGACTTCGCGCTCACCTGCATCGCGAGCAGCCGCTCGCCAAAATTGCAGCCGGGGGCGGTGACTCCGGCCGGCGTCGCAGAGTTGTAGCCGCGGACGTTGATCCCGGCTGCCCCAGAACTCTGCTGTGAGTCTACCGACGCGGCATCGTCCACCCTGCCGGGGTCATCGCCCCCGGCTATAACATCAGCGTCCAGATCGAGTGACGTTTCCCAGTTTCGCCAGAGATTGTCGGCGCTCTTGTTTCCAATTCCCGGTAGCAGCTTCACCATGCGCTTGAACGCGACCTCATCATGCGGATTGGCCACGAAGCGGATGAACGCCGCCACATCTTTGATATGCGCCTGCTCGAAGAAGCGCACGCCGCTTGTGATCTGATACGGAATGCCCCGGCGCGAGAGCTCGAGCTGCAACTCGACTGCGTGATAGTGCGCGCGATACAAAATCGCGATCTCGTCGAGTTCGATCCCCTCGTCGCGCAGCTCCAGTATGCGTTGCGCCACGAACCGCGCCTGCTCGCCGCCGTCGTTCAGCGCGACGACCGCCGGCTTCAGCTCCTTCGTCTCACGCGTAGCGCTGAGCTGTTTTCGAAACTGCTCGACGTTCGCGGCGATCGCCGCATTCGCCACGCGCAGAATTTCCGGCACGCTTCGATAGTTCAGCTCGATCTTGAAGACCTGCGCATCGGGATAGCGTTCGGGGAACGCCAGAATATTTTTGAAGTTCGCGCCACGCCACGAGTAAATCGACTGCGCGTCATCGCCCACCACCATCACGTTGCGATGCTCGGCCGCGAGCGTGTCGATGAAGTCCGCCTGGATCTTGTTCGTGTCCTGATACTCGTCCACGAGAATGAATTGGAATTTCCGGCGGTAGAAATCCGCGACCTCTTCGTGCTCCTTCAGCATGCGGAGCGTCTTCTCGAGGAGGTCGTCGAAATCCATCGAGTTCGTCGCCTTCTTCTTCCGCTCATAACGCGAGTGCACGTCTTTGATCTGTTCGATCAACGGCAGAAAATACGGGAACTTTTCCGCGAGCAATTCCTCAAGGGTGCGCTCGGTGTTCACCGTGAAGCTGAAGATGTCCGCCAGCACGTCACCCTTGGGGAATCGGATCTCCTTTGAGTTGATACCCGCGCCAGAGACGACCGTTTCGATCAGGTCTTTCTGATCTTCGCGATCGAGAATCGTGAACCCGCTGGAATATCCCAGGACGCTGCCATGCCGCCGCAGCATGCGATTTCCGATGGAGTGAAACGTCCCGCCCCAGAGCCCGCTCGCGTCCATCGGCAGCAGGTTCGCCACGCGATCGAGCATCTGCCGCGCGGCCTTGTTCGTGAAGGTGAGCAGCAGGATATGGCGCGGATCGACGCCGTTCTCGAGCAGGTAAGCGACGCGATACGTGAGCGTCCTCGTCTTGCCGCTGCCCGCGCCCGCGATCACGAGCAACGGTCCCGGCGGCGCCGTCACGGCGGCGAGCTGTTGCTCGTTCAGTTCGGCC
>JACCTI010000176.1 GCA_013812515.1 Chthoniobacterales bacterium | reverse complement strand
GCTTCGGGTGGACTCTGGTGAACGCAAAAATCCAGCACGATTTCCCGGAGGTGAGACGCATCACGACGGCCCAGCTCGCGGTGTGGTTTGAAGACGAAAAGCGCGCGGCACCCTTGCTGCTGGACGTCCGGAGAACGGCGGAGTTCGAAAGGAGCCATCTGCGGAACGCGCAGCAAATTGCTCCGAACGCGCCGGGCCCTCTCGTTCACGAGGCGAAAGATCGCGCGATCGTGACCTATTGTTCCGTTGGATATCGCTCCGCGGCCCTGGCGGAAAGCTTACGTCGGAGGGATACTCGAACGTATTGAACCTGGAGGGCTCGAATTTTTCGCTGGGCCAATGAAGGCCGGCCGCTTTATCACGGGGATCAACTTGTGCGCGAAGTGCATCCTTACAATGCGACCTGGGCCCTGCTTCTCCGGAAGGAGCTGCGCGCGAAGGTAGCACCCGCAAACACGCCCAAGACAAGACCATGAAGGCGGAAACGGACTGTCTCATCAGCCGCGGCGAGGAGCCCCTTAATCTAGAGATGCCATTCTCCAATCTCGGATCCTTCCTTACCCCTAACGAGAGCTTTTATGTGCGCTGCCATTTCCCGGTCCCGGAGATTCAGATCCAGGACTGGCGCTTGCAGGTCCATGGCTCGGTAGGCGAGTCGCTGGAGTTGAGTTACGAGGAGCTGCGGCAAATGCCGAGCCGCACGATCACGGCCACGATAGAATGCGCCGGCAACGGACGGTCGCTTCTGGAACCTAAAGTCGAAGGCGTGGCGTGGGGGATGGGTGCAGTCGGCAACGCAAACTGGACCGGCGTCCTGCTGAGTGACGTTCTGGATCGTGCCGTGGTAAAGGGTGATGCACTCGAAGCCATCCTGCAAGGCGCCGATCAAGGGCCGATCAAGGAACCACCACGGCCCCCGGGCGAAATCCATTACGCGCGTAGCGTTCCCCTCGGCAAAACGACGGGTGATGTGCTGCTTGCCTGGTCGATGAACGGCGAGCCGTTAACCCCTCGCCACGGCTTTCCTTTGCGCGCCGTCGTGCCGGGCTGGTTCGGAATGGCGTCGGTGAAATGGCTGCAACGGATTGTCGTCACGAACGAGCCATTTCACGGCTACTATCAATCCATCGATTACGCTTATTGGGAGCAGCGCGAGGGAATGCCCGACTTGACGCCGCTGCGCGAGATGCAGGTGAAAGCGCAAATCGCACGTCCCGCTGCCGGTGAAGTCATCTCCGCGCGCACAGAATACCGTGTTTACGGAGCGGCGTGGGCGGCGGCGGATGAGGTCGCGAAGGTGGAAGTCAGCAGCGATGGCGGCGCGACCTGGGCCCCAGCACAGCTTCTTAATGCGCCAGTGAAAAATGCCTGGCGTTTCTGGGCATTTCTCTGGAAAACGCCCGCAGAACCAGGCAACCACGCGTTGGTGGCGCGCGCGACAGATGCAGCCGGGAGGACGCAGCCGAGGGAACGGCTTGCCGAATACGGCACGTACATGATTAACCACTGGGTGCCGGTCGAGGTGCAGGTGCGCTGAGCGTTCCGCACCGGAGCCGGGGTGAATCAGGCGGCGAGCCTGGCAGCGTCTTTATGCCCAAGGATGCGAACGGTCTGTTGCAGCTGCTCAACTTGGAGCGGCTTCTTCAGAACCGTGACTGGCCCCTTCGAGAGAATCCGATCCAGCATTTCGCTGTTGGGATAACCCGTAATAATCACAATCGGCAATTCGGGATCGATCTTCTTGGCCGCTTCATAGACATCGTCAGCGGAACCATCGGGTAATTCGAGATCAAGAAAGAGCAGATCGAAGCGTTGTTTGGCGAGCGCAACCAGCGCTTCTTTTACGGTGCCCACAACCACCCGGCTTAGGCCGATTTTCTTCAGAGAAAGCTTGAAGAGACTTTGCAGGCTCTCATCGTCATCAACCACGAGCACAGTGGGTTGACCAGCCTTGTCCTTTTTCAGAATATCCTTGTCGAGTGAAGCTTTTTTTATACGCCAGCGGCCGCCAATCTGAATCGCCGGAAGCTGCCCTCGCTGCACCAGGTAATAAACGGTCGGCAGGGGGATCCGCAGATATTTCGCGGTTTCCTTGACCGTTAAAAGGTTGTGCAGGCGAGTTTTTAGCAAAGAAGACGAAAAGCTTTTTCGCCACGACAGAAGATGGTTCCTCCGCCTAAATTGTCAATTTCCGTATTCGCTAGGTTTTCTTCGAAACGAAATGCGATCATGGCAGGATGTTCTGCGTACAAGAGAGCCGTTCCATCCTGGTCCCAGCCACATCCCTGCTGGACAACACCAGAGTGGCAGTTGACTATTCCCACCTTCATGAGCGTTCTGTTTTTCAAGCGATTTCTGCAGCGGCCGTTCCAAGTGGCTTCCATCCTCCCAAGCTCCCAGGCGCTGGTGGAACGCGTCGCGGCCAAGATGGATTTCACTCAACCGCGCGTGATCGCAGAGTATGGCCCTGGCGAAGGGGTGCACTCCCGCGAGATCTCCCGCCGCATGTGTCCGGATTCGCAACTGCTCCTCTTCGAACTTGATCCTGACCTGTCGCGCCTCCTTGAGCGGCAGTTCGCAAGCGATCCACGTGTCCGCGTCATTAATGGCGACGCCGCGCAGCTCCCGACCGAACTGGCCCGCCGCGGCATTGGCCAATGCGATTACGTGGTCTCCGGCATTCCTTTCAGCATCCTCGACATCCAGAAGAAGCGCGCGCTTCTGCGGAAAACTTACGACGCGATCGCGCCCGGTGGCAGCTTCATTATTTACCAAGTGACGAACGAATTGCGTCAGCACGCGACCTTGTTCCAGCACGGCAGCTCGGAGTACTTTCTGCAAAATATCCCGCCGATGTTCATCACTGTTTTCAACAAGATGTCCACTCGCAACGGACACAGCCACCGGGTGTCGACGCCCACGGCCCGAATCCCGGTAAATCACCTGGCATGACTTCCGGCGCATCCCGCACCGAGAAAGACTCGATGGGGGAAATGTCCGTCCCGGAGGCCGCGCTCCACGGTGCTTCCACCCAGCGGGCGGTCCTGAATTTTCCG
>JACCTI010000149.1 GCA_013812515.1 Chthoniobacterales bacterium | reverse complement strand
CGACAGATTGAGGAAGAGCTGACGCTCATTACAAAGCTCGGGTTCTCCGGTTATTTCCTGATCGTCTGGGACATCGTGAATTTTTGCCGCGAGCACAATGTGATGGTGCAAGGCCGCGGCAGTGCAGCGAACAGTGCCGTCTGCTTTTGCCTTGGGATTACGCCGGTCGACCCGGTCAGCAATCATCTCGTCTTCGAGCGCTTTCTGAGCGAGAGCCGCAAAGGCTGGCCCGATATCGACCTCGATTTGCCGAGTGGCGATCGGCGGGAGAGCGTGATCCAGGAAGTCTATCGTCGCTACGGCAAACACGGCGCCGCGATGACGGCGAACGTGATTACTTATCGTGGCCGAAGCGCGGCACGCGAGATCGGGAAGGCGCTCAACTTCTCGCCGAGCATCCTCGACCGTTTTTCGCATCTCTTCGCGAATGGCGACTTCCCGCACACGATGGATCTGGCGGCGCAGATCGAGCAGGCCGGACTGCCGAAAGCACATCCGCGCATGCCGGCGTTCATCTCGTTATACCAAGCCATCTACGGCTTGCCGCGCCATCTCGGTCAGCACTCCGGCGGGATGATTATCTGTCAGGGCAAGCTCAGCTCGTTCGTCCCGCTGGAGAACGCCTCCATGCCCGGCCGCGTCGTGGCGCAATGGGACAAGGATGACTGCGAAGATCTCGGAATTGTGAAAGTGGACTTGTTAGGCCTGGGCATGATGTCGGTCATGCAGGATGCGTTTGAACTTTGCCGGGAACGTGGGCGGCCGCTCGATCTCGCGCACATTCCGAAAGACGACTCCGCCACCTTTGCCATGATGTGTGAAGCGGACACCATCGGCGTGTTCCAGATCGAGAGCCGCGCGCAAATGGCCACGCTGCCGCGCATGAAACCGAAGTGCTTCTACGATGTCGTTATCGAAGTGGCGATCATCCGGCCGGGGCCCATCCAGGGCGACATGGTGCATCCGTTTCTCGCGCGCCGCGCCGGCAAAGAAGAGGTCACTTATCTCGATCCGCGCCTGGAGCCGATCCTAGGGCGGACGTTGGGTGTCCCGTTGTTTCAGGAGCAGCTCCTAAAGATCGCAATGATCATGGCGAATTTTTCCGGCGATGAAGCAGAAGAACTGCGTCGCGCGCTCAGCTTCCATCGTTCTCAGGAGCGGATGAACAAAGTGAGCGTGAAACTCCGCTCCGCGATGCAGAAGAACAACGTCGCGCCGGAAGCGATCGAAAAAATCCTGCAGTCGATCACATCCTTCGCGCTTTACGGCTTTCCGGAATCGCACGCGATCAGTTTTGCGATCCTCGCTTACGGCAGTGCGTATCTCAAAGTGCACCGCGCGCCGGAGTTTTATGCCAGCTTGCTCAACAATCAGCCGATGGGTTTTTACACGCCGGCCACGATCGTGAAGGATGCGGCACGACACGGCCTGCGTGTCCTGCCGGTCTGCGCGCTGAAATCCGGCGTGCGCTGCGCCGTCATTTCCGACGACACGATCCGGCTCGGCTTTTGCGTGGTGAATGGGCTCCGGCGGGAGTGCGCGGAAAAGCTGGTCCAGCAACGGGGCGAAGCGGTGTTTCGCTCGATTGATGATTTCAAGCGACGCGTTGTTTTGACGAAAGAAGAGCTCCGCACTTTGGCGGAACTCGGTGCGCTGAATCAGCTGGCTGAGCATCGCCGCGCGGCGATGTGGCGCGTGGAGGAGCAACCGCCGGAACCGCTCTTTGCAATTGTAGCCGGGGGCGGCGACCCCGGCGGGAAGGAGTCTGGCCACGGAGCGGCCGGGGTCAGCGCCCTCGGCTACAACGGTAACTCGCCGTTGATGCCGATGACGATTTCGGAACGGGTCAAAGCGGACTATGAAGGGATGAACCTAACGACTGGTCCGCACCCGATGAAGTTGTTGCGCGAACAATGGCCGAATGCGTGGCGAGCGAGCGATCTGATCCAGGCGCGTCATGGCGCGACGGTGCAGATCGCGGGAAATGTGATTTGCCGGCAACGTCCCGGCACGGCGAAAGGTTTTGTCTTCATTAGTCTGGAAGATGAAACAGGCGTCGCAAACGCCATCGTCACGCCGGACTTGTTCGAGAAGCTGCGGCTCCTTATTACGGAAGAGCCGTTTCTCTCGATCGTGGGG
>JACCTI010000132.1 GCA_013812515.1 Chthoniobacterales bacterium | reverse complement strand
CGCAGCGCAGTTTTGCGGAATCGGAGGAGATTATTCATGGCGTGGTTTTCGCAAACACGTCAGGCGCGGTCAAGCTAATGCCGCAAACCATTGCCATGCCAGGAAGGCGCGGATTTAAGGCAACGAGGCGCTAATTCGTGCGACGAGTGGTTCCGGCATGAGGCCAAGGAACAGAACAAGGAGCGCGAGCAGGCCGACGGAGATCCGCTGAAGCAGGTTGACGCGCATCATGCCTGCGGATGTCGCGGGATGTTCGAGCAGAACGATCTTTAAAACGATGAGGTAGTAGTAGAGCGAGACCAGACTGCCAAAGAGCGCCAGCGCCACAAGCCAGAGCAGCCCTTGATTTTCGCCCGCACGCATTGCGGCGCTGAAGAGATAAAATTTGCCGAAGAAGCCGGCCAGGGGTGGGAGACCGGCTAAAGAGAGCATGAAGATCGTCATGCACGCGGCGAGCAACGGCGAACGGGTTCGGAGTCCCGCAAAATCCTCGAGATCATCGCCACCGGTCTCCTGTCGGACCAGGGAAATCACGCCGAAAGCGCCTAGGAGCGTGAAAGCATAAACGGTGCTGTAGAAAAGTGTGGCGGTGAAACCTTCGGGTCCGCCGCCCAGAAGACCGAGCAGCGTGTAGCCGGCATGCGCGACTGCGGAATAGGCGAGCAGCCGGCGGACATTTTTTTGGACGAGCGCAACGAAGTTGCCGACGAGGATGGACAAGGCGGAAATCGCCGCGAGCACCGGCATCCAGCCGATGATCAGCGCGTGCCAGCCGGCGTTCCCGTGCAACGGCGCGAGCCCCACGAGCACCAGCTTCCCGAGCACCACGAACGAGGCCACCTTCGAGCCCGACGCGATGAACGCAGCGCTCGCCACCGGCGCGCCCTGATAGGTGTCGGCCGCCCAGAGATGGAACGGCGCGGCCGCGACTTTGAAGGCGAAGCCGACCAGCGTCATGACAATCCCAGCGAAGAGCAGTGGCGAGAGAGGTGCGGCGCTGACCTTTTCGGCGATCGCCGGCAGCATGGTCGTCCCGGTCATTCCGTAGATGAGGCTGAGCCCGAAAAGGGTGAACGCGCTCGCGGTGCTGCCGAAGAGAAAATACTTCAGACCTGCTTCGGCGGAGCGTTGATCGGTTTTATCGAACGCGGTCAGGACATAGAGCGAAAGGCCGGTGAGCTCCAGGCCGATGAAGATCATGAGAAGCTCTTCACTCCCGACGAGCAGCATCAGACCGACGGTCGCGAGCAGAATGATGGCGAGATATTCGGGCTGGTTCCGGGCCGCTTTGCCGGTGCGGACGAGAATGACGGTGAAGAGTGCAAGGACAAGACAGATGATTTTGAAAAGAGACGTGAAAGGCGTGATCACGAGCATGCCGCCGGAGAAGGTGGCGGTTGGCGGCAGGCGCAGGACGGAGATGATGGCGAAGGTGAGCCCAAGCGCGGCGACGATGGAGCAGATGTTCGTTGCCGATGGATTACCTTCCCTCCGACGGCGGTCCGGGAAGATTGTCGCGCCGGCGTTCCGGTTTTGTCTCGTTAGGCCGAGCGCCAGGATGAGCATTGCTGTCCCGGCTACGTGCGCCTCGGGAAAAGCCAGCCGGAGGAGCTCCAGGTATTTCATGGCTGGAGAAAGCGCATTGCTTCCGCCGCGGGCGTGATCCGGTCGAGGAGCAGCTTCGGGTAAAGCCCCACCGCGAACGTCGCGAACATGAGCAGACCGGCTCCGAGTTTTTCCGGGAGAGTGATTGGCGCGAGCGTAGGCGTTGCTTCGGCTGCGGGCGTCTCTGCAGGCGACGTAGTTTCACCGAAAAAGCTCTTGATCAATGCGCGCAGGGTGAACGCAGCTACGAGCACCATGCCGGCGCCCGTGATCCAGACCGCGACGGGAAACGCCTTCCAGGCGCCGATCAGGATCGTGATCTCCGCGGCGAATCCGCTGAAACCCGGGATGCCCATCGACGCCGCCGAAGCAACGACGAAGGTGAAGGCGGCAAACGGCATGGCGCGATAAAGTCGCAGCGGGGAGAGCTGATCGAGGTCGCGTGTGTGTGTGCGTGGATAGATCATGCGTCCGGCGACGGCGAAGAGCAGGGCGCCGATCACGCCGTGCGAAAACATTTGCAGCACGGAACCGGAAGCGCCGAGGGCGCTGCCCGTCGCGAGACCGAGGAGGACAAAGCCCATGTGGCTCACGCTCGAATAGCCGATGACAAATTTCAGGTCGCGCTGGCGCAACGCGACCGCGGCGGCGTAGACGATGCCGAACACCGCGAGGACGGCGATCCAATTGCGCCAGAGCGCGAACCCTTCCGGGAAGATGTTCATCGCGACGCGCAACGCGCCGTAAGCACCGAGCTTCATCACGATCCCGGCGAGGAGCATCGAGCCGGCAGTCGGCGCGGCGACGTGGCCAGTCGGCGCCCACGTGTGCAGTGGCCAGATACCGGCAAGAATGGCGAAGCCGAGGAACAAGACAGGAAAGGCCCATCTTTGCAGTTGCGGCGAGAATGGGAACTGCGCGAGCTGTTGGAGGTCGAGCGAACCCGCGGCGACATAGGCCACGAGAATTCCAATGAAGACGAGCGCGCCGCCCAGAAAGGAATACAGCGTCAGCTTCATCGCGCCGTATTCCTTATTGGTTGATCCCCAGATCAGGATCAGGAAGTACTTCGGCACGATAACGAGTTCATAGAAGAGGAAAAAGAGGAATAGGTCCGCGCTCAGGAAGACGCCGAAAGAACCGGCCACGACGAGCAGCAGCCAGAAAAAGAACTCGTTAGGCCGATGCTCCACGTCCCAGGAGAAAAGGACGGCGGAGACTGCGGTGAGAGCGGTGACCAGAGCGAGGGTGAGGCTGATGCCGTCGAGTGCGAGGTGATATTCCATTCGGAGAGCAGGGACCCAGGGCGCGCGCACAACTGTTTCGAAGGTGCGCAGGTCGAAGTCGTCGCAGAAAAACATCGCAACAGTGATGCCAAGACCGCTGGCGGTGGTCGCGAGAGCGATCCAGCGCGCTAGAGCGCGCGGCAAAATGAGCGCGAAAAACGCGCCGGCAAACGTGAGGTAAATCGTCCACGCGATCATTGGACTTTACGCGTCCGAGAGCACGGCGATCTCTCCTGAACATGGAATCCGATCTCGCGGGTCGTTTTTGTCGCAGGCCTCATCAACTGCCGGATGGCTTCGATGATCGCGCCGATCTCCTCGTCGTGCTTGCCAACGCGTTTCTCCAGTTCGTTGAATTTTCTCGCCAGCTCCCGATTTGCCTCAAGCATTCCGCGCAGGCGCACGAATGCGCGCATTATCGCGATGTTCACCTTTATAGCGCGCCCACTTTTCAGAATGCTGGAGAGCATCGCCACGCCCTGCTCCGTGAAGGCGTACGGCAGCGCGCGCCGACCACCGCGTCCTTTTGATATTCCAGATTGGCATATCAAAGATTGCGCTTCTTCGCGGGTCAGCCGGAACATGAAGTCTTCAGGAAAACGATCGCGGTTGCGACTCACTGCCCTGTTCAGATTCCCTGTGGTAACTCCATAAAGTTTCGCTAGGTCGGCGTCGATCAGCACCCGTTCCTTGCGCAGAATGAGGATTCTGCGAGCGATTGGCTCAACGGGCACGATGTCCTTGCTCATACCGTCTCCATCAGGCAAACAGCTGTGCCATCCGCGCGACCGTGCTGTTAAAAATATCGAAAACGAATTGCGGTCCGATGCCGACAGCAAACATGAGCAGCGTGACGGGAACGATGACGAACTTCTCATTCAACCGCAGCTCCGGAAATGCTGCGCAGGTTGCCCCGCACGGTCCGCTGAAAAGGGCTTGCATCGCGCGCATGAAAACAATCGCGGTGATGAGGAGGCCGAAAATGGCGACAGACGTAAACGCCGCTGCCGCCGCGAACGAACCCTTGAAGATGAGGAATTCACCAATGAACCCGTTCAGCCCTGGCAGGCCTAACGAGGAGAACATCGCCACCGCCATCCAGCCGCAGAAGAGCGGAGCGCGTTGCATCAAGCCTCCAAAGTCGTCGATGTCGCGCGACCCGCGGCGTTCTTCGAGCAGGCCCACCCAATAGAAGAGCGCCGCGGCTGTGATGCCATGGTTAAAAATTTGCATGAACACGCCGCTCAAGGCCGCCTGCGTATCGATCATCGCCTCTCCAGTTGTGGCGCTGATCGCAAAAAGTCCCAGCATGCAGT
>JACCTI010000119.1 GCA_013812515.1 Chthoniobacterales bacterium | reverse complement strand
TTCACTCCGCCGTAATAATTCCGCCGATACGCCGGCAAGATGCCTTCGTCGCGGACTTCGGCCCAGAAATCCTCATCGAACACATTATTGATGCCGGCGAAAACTCCGAAGCGGCCATCGCCGAAATTCAGTTCCGCCGTCAGGTCCCAAACGTTGTAGTTCGGAATGAAGCGTTCCGCGGTATTGTTCGCGTCGGCGTAGTGGTTGTCGACTAATGTGCCGAGCAGCCCGATTTTCACCGCCTCTTTCCAGTGATAAATGCCGCCGGCCTTGATTTGATACTCGGGCGCATAACTCGGGGTGGAACCTTTGCTCGGGCCAGAGGTGAACTCGGCATCGAGCAAGGTGACGTTGCTGTAGAGATTCAACCTGCCCCAAGGGCTTTCCGCGCCGCCATTGATCATCGCGAGGAGGTCCAGCTCCGCGGCCGCTTCGAGACCTGCGTAGCGGGCGTCTCCCACATTTCCGGTCGAAGACCCGCCGGGCAGGCTGATGTCACCGACCTGATCTTCGAAGGTAAAATAGAACCCGCCTACATCCACAGTGAGGTAAGGCAGCGGCTTGCCCCGCAAGCCCAATTCAAATTGTAGCGACCGGCCCTCTTCCAGATTCCCGTTCACGACACCCGATGCGCTCGTCGGAACTAATTCGCCATAGGTCCGCGGCCGGTAGGCTTGTGAAACCGTCGCGTAAGCTTCGAGACGCGGAGGCCCAATACTGGTTGCCGCCGCCGCGACACTCTTCATCTCCTTCTCGTCGGTCGACGTCACTGGCGGCATCGCGCTCGCCGGCTCTCCTTCCAGCAAAACGTAGGACGCGCCGAGACCAAAGAGCGGCACAAAAGAAAAATCTGACTGCGTGTTAAGGAGATCTCGCGTGACGTTGACGATCTCGTCGACGCCTTGTTGCAGAAACTCCAGCCGCATCCCGGGCGTGATGGAAAGCCGTCCGAAGTGAAATCGATTTTCCGCGAAGATCGCTCCGTCCCAGGTGTCGCCGGTGTTCAAATTCCGGAGCTGGCCACTCTCCGCACCGGGTGTGGAGCCACGCTCGTCCCTTCGGTCCTGCACCGCGTGATAAAAGTATAGGCCTCCCGCGAATGTCGAAATATCGCCGGCCAAATTGTAATCGTGGCGCAGTCGTAACTCCGCTCCCTCGGTCCGGTCTTCCCGCAGCTGAATCGAATTTGTCGTCGACGCGGCATCTTCCGGGTTCGGCAGAGTGCCCACGCCGCCGCCACGCTGTCGCTTACTGAAGCGGGAGAGATATCCGCCGAAGCCTTTGATCTCGATCTGCGTGTGTTCTGAGAAAAACCTTTGGTATTCGAGCGTTGCGTAATAGCGCTCCAGACGGAAGCGGTCGAAAAAGCGCGAGCTGGCGTTGCGATTAATCTGATAAAGGACGGCGTTCGGCTGCGGAATGGTCGTTAATCCGCCTGGCTCGCCATGCTCTTCATCGTAGGCATCGAGCGTGAGGACAAAGCGACTGTCGCTGCCCACATCGTAGACCAGCTTCACGCTCCCGGCGTTAACTTCGTAGTCGCTGTTCGCCCGGAATCCTTCGCGTTCGCGATGATCGTAGTAAGCATAATAACCGAGTGCGTCGACA
The DNA here is from genome assembly GCA_013812515.1 of Chthoniobacterales bacterium. Lineage (GTDB taxonomy): Bacteria > Verrucomicrobiota > Verrucomicrobiia > Chthoniobacterales > UBA10450 > JACCTI01. The sequence goes on along the minus strand of JACCTI010000119.1, from coordinate 1,519 downwards.
GTCCCCTCGACCGCCGTGTAGCTGGTGAACAAATCATCACTGCCGTATAGATTCTTCGTTACGAAATGGAACGGGCCGTCTCGGCGGGGCATCTTCATGACGAAGTTCAGCGCCCCACCGGGTTGCGGACCGAATTGCAAGGCGGAGCCGGACCGGATGAATTCGATCCTCTCCACCGCGTCGAGAATCGGCGTGTAATGGGTCTCGGGGAAACCAAACTGCTCGTTCTTGATCGAGATACCGTCCTTGAGCACTTGCATGAATTCGCTCCGCTGTGAATCCAATCCGCGATAACCAAAGTTGATAATGGGCGAGGAAGGCTCCTCACTCACGAGAAGCCCGGGCGTTGTGGCCAACGCCTCGCGATAGTTATTATTCGCGATCGTCGGGAACTCCTCTGGCTTCACGAAGGAGCTCTTTTTGCCCGAGTTGATGCGCGTCCCCTGCACTTCGGGCAGCGCTGGATATTCTACCGGATCAACCGCGAAGCCTCTCACGATCACCGGTTCCATCGTGTGCTCCATCGCGGGCGCCGCAGGGGCGACTTGAGCGAGCGTGTATGAAGACTCCGTCACGGGGAGCAAATCACCCTGCGCTGTTGCGGCGCCCCCTCGTGCAAGACCGCCCTCGTCAGCTTTCGAATTGGCAGCCGCGCGCTGCAAAGGGGAAGTGACCGGACGTTGAGCGGTGGCGGGATGGGTTCCGATCAGCGACGCTGCGGCTGTGATCGCGTAGAAAAGCGGCGGGGTAAAGCGAAATGGCATGCGGCCGAGGAGAATGGAGAACCAATTTGTCAGCAAGAGATTTCTTACAAAATTGTAATGCCATTGACGTGGCTCGTCCTTACCTTTGTCTATCGGGATGATCTGAAGCGAGTATCGGACAATGGCCGGTCGCTGCTTGGTCTCGCGGATAGCTTGCGCGAGCAGAAGAAGCACGACCAGGAAATCGCCGCGACGACAGCGAAGTTCGATAAGCAAGCAAATTGGGACTAATGAGAAACGCCGGCTGCGCCAATCCATTCACCCTGCCGCGCGCGAACCTTCACTGCCATGGATGCTGAGAAACGTGAAACAATCGTGGGGGAATTGAAACGTGCTTACGCCAGTGAGCTGGAAACGGTGCAGAATTATCTCGCCAATTCCGTCGACCTCGACGGCGTCCGCGCGGAGGAGATCAAGAAATCACTCGCCACGGATATTCAAGAGGAACTCGGACATGCGACGATGCTGGCGAAGCGAATCAAAGTCCTCGGCGGCCGCGTCCCTGGATCAATGGAACTGGAGCGCGAGCAGAGCTACATGCAACCGCCGAAAGACTCGACGGATCTCATCACGGTGATCAAAGGCGTTATCTCGGCCGAAGATGCGGCGATCGAAGGTTACGAGCGCATCATCAAATTGTGCGACCAGGTAGATCCTGTCACGCAGGACCTCGCCGTCACACTCCTGGGCGACGAACAGGAACATCGTCGCGCCTTCGTTGGCTATCTGACCGAGTTTGAGCGCCGGTAGCAGAG
>JACCTI010000118.1 GCA_013812515.1 Chthoniobacterales bacterium | reverse complement strand
AAACGGAGTCGCGCGTCCTGATTGTGAACGAAACATTCGCGCGCCGCTTTTTCCCGGGGCAGGAAGCGATCGGTAAACGCATCAACTGGTCCGGACCGGAGAAGCCGTTTTGGGAAATCATCGGCGTCGTGCCGGACGGCAAGTACAACAGCCTCGGCGAAGCTCCAAAAGCCGCGGTTTACCGGCCATTTTTGCGCGACGCGAACTCGAGCACAACACTCATCGCTCGCACCCGCGGCAATCCGCAGGCGACGCTCAACGCTTTGCGGGGTGAGGTGCAAAAGCTTGATCCGTCTTTGCCGATCTACAGTGTAAAAACACTTAAGGAACACACGGGCACCTCGCTCTTCCCCGCCCGCATGGCCGCGATCGCGCTCGGCAGTTTCGGTGTGCTCGCGCTCGTGCTGGCGGCGGTCGGGATTTACGGGGTCATGTCGCACGTGGTGGCCGGACGCACGCGCGAGATCGGCTTGCGCATGGCGCTCGGCGCACAGCTCTCGGATGTGCGTGGCCTCATCTTGCGACAGGGGATGCTCCTCGCCGCGATCGGATCGATCATTGGTTTGGCCCTGGCGCTCGGCGGCGCGCAGATGTTGAAGACGCTACTCTACGGCGTGAGCGCCTCCGACCCGATCACGTTCATGATTGTCGCGACGCTCTTGTTAGTCGTGGCGCTGCTCGCGTGCTGGATTCCCGCGCGTCGCGCCAGCCGCGTCGATCCCATGATCGCATTGCGCGCGGAGTGATTCGGCGGCTGGCGCGCGGGCCGTTCGGTCATCCTTTGGCGTGCAGTGAACTGGTTTCAGACGTCGTTTGGCATCTGCGGGACGCGCCTTCTGAGCGCCGTTTCCCACCTCGGCCATGCGTGCCATCGCTCGGCGGTCATAGACCGTCGCTCCAGGATTTTGAAGGCCTCTCCATCTGTGTTTCATCTGTGTCGATCTGTGGCAGAGATTAGCTGCCCTGTCCCAGCTCGACGGTGCCTTCGAAGACGAATTCCGCGGGTCCAGTGAGCGTCACATTCGCGAATCGGTCGCCGTTCTTCTCGAAGCCGACCTGAAGTTCATCACCGCCTTTGACTAAAACGGAGATGGGTGACTCGGCGCCTTCTGTCGCAGCAAAAATCAAAGCACTTGCGACTACGCCCGTGCCGCACGCCAGCGTTTCGCCTTCGACTCCGCGCTCGTAGGTGCGGATCGCAATCCGGCGATCACCACGGCGCTCCAGGAAGTTCACGTTCGCACCACGCGGAGCGAATTCGGCGTGATGCCGTAGCGCCGACCCGACGGTGCGCACATCGATGGTCGCGATGTCGCTGACCGGAACGACAACATGCGGCACACCGCTATCGATGTAATGGCACGGAAGGTTTTCCCCGCGCGCAGTGATTTGCATGTTGAGCCGCAGATCCTTCGGCTCACTCATCCGCAGCGTCACGCGCTCCCCTTCGAGTGCGGCGGCGATCACCCCGGCGGGCGTTTCAAACGAGAGCTTTTCGAGCGGACCGGCCACGCGATGGGCAAATCGCGCGAAACAGCGCGCCCCGTTTCCGCACATCTCCGCCTCGCCGCCATCAGCGTTGTAATAACGCATGCGGAAGTCCGCGCCGTTCGCGGCTAGCTCAAGCACGAGCACGCCGTCGGCGCCGATGCCACGATGGCGGTCGCAGAGCCGTGCGATTTGCGAAGCATCGAGCTGCAAACTGCCCGCCCGGTTGTCGAGCATCACAAAGTCATTGCCCGCTCCATTCATCTTCATGAAGCCCAGCTTCGCCACTCCGGTTTCTAGCACACGGGTTTCTCGGCGCAACAGTTGTAGCCGGGGGCGATGACCCCGGCTCTAGCCATCTGGCCCGTGTAGGGACATCAACGCCGCGTGGAAAAACCAGGCGAGTAGCGCTCCTAGCTACAAATTCGTGGCGTGCGCGAGCGGCGCGACGAAGCCGCGGATCTTTTGCGCGAGATCCGTCCTGTCGCCGATCTGCGCGATCTGGTTCACAATCGCGCTGCCCACCACGACGGCGTCGCCGTGCCGCGCCACTTCCGCAACCTGCTCTGGAGTCGAGACACCGAAACCCACCGCGATCGGCAGGTCCGTGCATTCGCGGATTCTGGCGACGTGCTCGCCTAACGACTCGGCAACCGACGTTTGCGCACCGGTCACGCCCTCAC
>JACCTI010000116.1 GCA_013812515.1 Chthoniobacterales bacterium | reverse complement strand
ACGAGTTATCGGTTGCGACGAGAATGAAAGCGCGTTTGATCCCGGCGGCACGCCAGCCGTTCAGGCAATGTTGCAGGAGCATTCGGCCGACGCCTCGTCCGCGCGCGCTCGTTGCAACACCGAGGTGATAAATGAGCCCGCGGCGTCCGTCGTGCCCGCACAGTGCCGCGCCCACCAGCGCGCCATTCTCTTCCGCAACACAGCTCAGTCCCGGATTTCGCTCGAAGCAATTCGGCTTGTCCTCGGCGCCGGCATCGGGCTGAATCGTCTCCATTCCGCCGACGAGCCTATTTTGAAGCTGCCCTTCCATGGCAACCCCGAATTAGACGAACAATTTGACGTGAAGCTTTACGAACATTCCCGCAGCGGCAGCGCGTCAATCCCAAGATATGTGCGTCGGAGCTTGGCCAGGACGGCACGCTTGTCCTTCTGGGTGCCAGGAGCGAGTCGGCCGAGAGTTGCCGCGTAGCGGTCAAGCGCCGCTCCAAAACTCGTCTTCCCCCGCGGGCATCCGTCCCCTCCAGGTCGCGCCGGAACTCGGCCAGCTTCCGGCGGGCCAGTTGAAAATCAGCGGTGCCCAGGGTCTGGCGGTAGAGCTTGCCGCCAAACCGGACGCGTGCAAAATAGATGCCGTTGGCTCGTAGGAGTAGAGACCTGCACGCGACCGCTTCCAGAGAGCCTTTGTCATACGTCAGATATTATGGGAGTATCATAAGAGAGTGACGATGGGAAATCGAGGGGTTCGCAAATATGCGGTAACACACTCACGCTAAGTTGTTTAGGGCAGTTAGCTCAGCGGTAGAGCGGCTCGTTTACACCGAGTTGGTCGGGGGTTCGATCCCCTCACTGCCCACATCTTCACTTGTGGGTAACACCTAACTGAGCCGCCAGTCGTGCGTCATCCCGCCGATGATCGTGCCGCCAATTGCACCGATGATGAGGATGGGTGCATAGGCTTGGTCACGAGCGCGTCAGGCAGGCTTAGGAGCAGGCCAAAGATCAAACCAATCAACCAACCGGACCCCGGAAGCTGAATGCATGCGATCGCCAGGCCGATTGCGAAGCTACTGGCGAAGGCCGCGAGGAGGGCAGTCGTTTTACGGAAACGACATCGGCAACATCATGCCAACAGACACGAGGCCGAAGATCAGACCAGCTACGATACCTTGCGTTCGATTAGACATGCTTCGCGATCGGAGGCTCCCAGAGTTCGATTCGTGTTCCCTCCGGATCCATCAACCATCCGAACTTTCCGAAGTCTGACTCCTCGGTTTTCTCATCAACATCAACGCCTTCACGGCGCAGCTCCTCGAGCAATGCGTGCAGATCATGCACGCGGAAATTGAGCATGTATGGCTTTGTGCTCGGTTCGAAGTAGACGGTGTCTGCCTCAAATGGCGACCAGGCGATGTAGGCCTGCCGCTTTGGCTGAAGATCCGCTCCCGCGCCTTCCTGGAAGGTGACGCCGCCCCACTCCTCCACGTTCAATCCAAGGTGCTTCTTGTACCAGGCGGCGAGCTTCTCCGGGTCGTTAGCTTTGAAAAAGATTCCGCCCACTCCGATGACGCGCTGCATGCCCAAGACTGAGGGAAGCGCCCGCGTTCAGCAATCCCGAAGTGCCGGCGCTTGTCGGACAAAGAGGAGGATGTGCGTCACAATGATCAGCGGCACGCGCCATGAGACGAAGAGCGCAGCGCCGAGCGTGCCGATGAGCGCGGGCAGCATGGGCGGCTGGGCATTCCGCAGTCCGCCAGCAAGACCAATCGCCACGGCGAGGCAAAACCAAACCGCAAAGCCAAGGGAGACGATCCTGCGCCCCTTCGGTCGCAGGGGATCGGCTTCGCGTCCCGGCTGCTTCGTACTCAGCCTCGTATCCTTCGGCAAGAGCGCGCCGCCGGTGAAAACTGAGGCGAAATCGGAAACGCACGCGCTAGATTGCGCCATGGAAATTGAGGAGCCGGAAGCGGCCGAGGGTCTGCAAGTCCGCACCTACTTCGTGCGAGGGAGGAATGCACTCGTCGCGCGCGCGGAGTTCGCGGAGCTTTACGTGGATTACTACCTGCACCAGGGGCAATACGGCTACCATCATGCGCCCGAACACGATGGCATGCTGAAGGAAGCGCTCGCGGCACTCACTCTCCATTGCGCCTCGCGCCCCTGGAATGAAGCTTGGGCTTGGACAATCCATTTCAGAAAGCCACTCCTGAATCTGTTTGTCACCGGTGACAATCGCCGCGGCATCATCGTCGGCCAGATTTTCACCGAGAACGTGAAGGACGATGGGCGAAATGTCTTCTGTGCCGACGTCGTGCGCGAGCGTCAGGATTCGCGCCGGAGCTCCGTCGAATTCGCCGGGACGGAGGCGTTCGGGATTGTCGAGCAATTCTATGCCCAAAGCGAACAACGTCCCGCGCGTTACTTCCGCCGCGGTCCCGAAGATTTCGTGATGGTTTCCGCGCAACCGGGTTGCGAGATGGAATGGTTCCACGCGCTCAACGATGAGAAGATGGGCGGGCTTGAGGAAACAGAGACGCTCAGTTTGCTCGAGGAACGCACTTACCGCTGGGGTTGCGGTTGCTCACAGGAGCGAATGTTCTCGCTGCTCGCGCCGATCATGCGGACCGATCCGGCCGGTCTTTTCGGCGAGGAGACTTCGCTTCGGATCAGTTGCCCGCGCTGCGGCGCGCTGCACGTGGTGACGCGCGAAGCGCTGGAAGCGTACATAGCCGAAGCGAGTCGCGCGTGAGGGCAAGGGCCGCCGCATTTGAAGATCGCGAACTACACTGATGGAACTGTTTGTGTATTTGAATGGCGCCCGCCGCGGACCGTTCGAGGAACAACGCGTGCGAGCTTGGTTACGCGACGGCTTGCTCCGGCGTTCCGACCTCGCATCGGAGCAGCTCGAGAGCGAACTGAAGCCGATCTCCACCTTCGGCTGCGTTACTCCAGGAATACCGCCACCTCCGGCTGCCCCAGCGCAAGCCGCGCCGCCTGCGGATGCGTTTATGACTCGAAGAAGCGCCACCGGCGGCGAAACGATCCTCAGTTTCGCGCGCGAGTCATTGGGTCCGTACTCGCGCGCGACACTCCTGCCTAACGAGTCGCCCTGCCATAAAACGACTCTGCACTGGATTATCTTTGTCCGCTTCGCTGCCCTGGCGCTGCTCATCTTCTTCTTTCTGGCGCTGCCGTTCGCCATCGCGGTCCAGGCGCTCACCGGCTCTCAGCTCGGCTGGTTCGTTTTGCCTTTGCCCGCCTTCATTATGGTCCTGCCGACACTCGCTTATGTCGCCAGCGAGCTGGTCATCACCGATCTGCGGGTGCTCATCAAAACTGGCATTATCCGGCGCCAAACCCTGGAGGTGTTCGTTTCCAAAGTGGAGTCGGTCGCGGTCGATCAGGGTGTGCTTGGCCGGGTGCTCGATTACGGCACGGTTGCAATCCGCGGCACCGGCCGACACGAAGAACGCTTCGAAGCGATCGCCCGGCCGGTCGAGTTCCGGAACTGGGTGCAGCGCATGCAAAGCGCTGCAGCAGCGACGCCTGTCCATCTCGCCTCGTGATATGCGAGCCGCGTTTTTCGCGATTCTTTGCGGCGGCCTCCCACTCCAATTCTTCTCGTTAGGCAAGGCGCATGGGCAGGAAGCCGTGGCGGACGCGATCACCGTTTCCGCGGATCGGCTGCCGACCGCGGAGAGCGCCGGACCGTTTGCGCTTCGCTCCCTCGAAGCCGAGGAGCTGCGGCGCGCGCCGCAAGTGCGGCTGGATGACATTCTCCGTGCGCAGGTCCCGGGCTTCAGCCTGTTCCGCCGCAGCAGCAGCCGCGTCGCCAATCCGACCACGCAAGGCGTGACCTTGCGGAATTTCGGGCCGAGCGGCGCCGGTCGCACGCTCGTCCTGCTCGACGGCATCCCGCTCAACGATCCGTTTGCAGGCTATGTGCAATGGAATCAACTGCCGCCGGCCACGCTCGAGAACGTGATCGTCACGCCAGGTGGCGGCGCGAGCTTGTTCGGGAATGCCGCACTGGCAGGAACGATTTTTGTGACGTCGAAACGGGAAGAGGAAAACTCCGCGTTCGTGCAGGGTCTCATCGGGAACGCAGACACGAACGGCGTGACATTCGGTGCGACGCTCGCCGACAAGCCCGCCTCGTTTTCAGTTTGGGGAGAACGCTTCTTCACCGGCGGTTATCCCGTTTTGCAGAAGAATCAGCGCGGCTCCGTCGATAACAACGCGTCCTCTGATTCCGATCTACTCCAGCTCGGCTCTGAGTTTCTGCTCGACGAGAACACTTCGCTTAAGCTGCAGGCGCGCGGCTTCCGTGAAGAACGAGGAAACGGAACGATTTACACTCGCAACGAAACGAGCGGCACAGACGCAAGCGTTGTGTTCACTAAACGCTTTCCTCAAGTTGCTGCGGAACTTCGCCTGACCGGCTACGCACAATCGCGAAAATACAGCAGTACGTTCAGTTCGGTAAACGGGGCGCGCGATCTCGAAATTCCGGCGCTCAATCAATACGACGTTCCCGCTACGGCGAGTGGCGGCAGCATCATCTGGGCGATGCCGCTCGGCTCTCGACATTCCCTCACCTTGGGCTTCGACGCGCGTGGGGTGGAAGGCGAAACGAATGAGGCGTTTCGTTTTGTCGGCAACGAGTTCACTCGCCTGCGCAACGCCGGCGGGGAAGAACTCTTCCTCGGGCTATTTGCGGAGGAGACCTGGAAGCTCTCACCCGCAGCGACAATCGTCGGCGGCATCCGCATCGACCGGTGGCAACTCTCCGATGGCTCTCGCACGGAAACGGACCGCGCGAGCGGAAGAGTGACTCTTCGGTCGCGATTTTCCGATCGTGATGGCTTCGAGGTGAACGGACGCCTCGGCTCAACGGCAGAGCTCACCCGCAGCGTCTCCATTCGCGCTGCGGCCTACACCGGTTTTCGTGTCCCGACGTTGAACGAGCTCTATCGTCCGTTCCGCGTCGGCAACGCAGTGACCGAGGCCAACGCGGACCTTCAGCCGGAGCAACTCCTTGGCGGCGAGGCGGGCGTTGATTGGCGACCAGCGAAAGCCGTGCGGCTGGCCGGCACTGTCTTCCTCAACCGGCTCGAAGACGCGATCGGCAACATCACCATCGGCTTCGGTCCTGGCACATTCGATCCTGGTGGGTTCATTCCCGTTGGCGGCGTCCTTCGTCAGCGGCAGAACATCGATCTCGTGACCGCGCCGGGTCTGGAGCTTTCCGGTGAGTGGCAGGTATTGCCCACCGTGTTTCTGAACGCGAGCTATAT
>JACCTI010000109.1 GCA_013812515.1 Chthoniobacterales bacterium | reverse complement strand
GAATGAGGTCGCCTGTTTCAACCCCGATGTGGCGGGCGAACGCGGGACTCATGAGCGCGGCGTTGTCCCAGGTGAGTTTCGTCACCGGATCGGGCATTTCCTGGAGCCAGCCATTGTTGATGTAACGCCCGTCATCGACGGAGTAGCTCCGCACCAGAACAATCTCGGGCGAATCGGGAGTTGGCGCCGGTGGCGAGGACCAAAGAGTATGCGCGACCCCGCCGGCGGCGTTCCCGTTGAACGTTGGCGGCTTGTCGCGCAGCGGAATGTGCGCGGCGAATCCATCGCGCAGCAGCTTCGACCAGGCGACGTCGAGATCTCCCAGCGGAGCCGTCGCGCGGAATGTCTCCTGCACGAGTCCCGGTCCATCAAGGCGTGGCTGCCCTAGCAAATCATTCAGGAATTCAATGTCGGAAACTCCGCCAAAGAGCGGCAAAATCATCGGCTGAATCGCCAGATAAGCGCCCTCCGAAGTCAGTGCGTCGCCCCAGCTCTCGAGATAATGCGCAGCTGGAATATGCCAGCGGCTGAGAGCGGAGGTCGAGTCCTCGTAATAACCAACGCGGACGACATCCGGCACCGTCTTTTGCAGGTCCGCCCAGTTCAGCGGTTGCCTGGTCTCGCGGTCTTCCGCCAGACCGCAGGGCGCGTTGTAAACCGGATCTCCCCCGAGGATAAAGAGCTGTTTGATCCGGCCAGCGCTGATCTCGGAAGCAAGCTGGAGAATGCTGTTCGTCTTTGGATTGCGCGGAAATTCACGAATCAGCAAGGTCGTGCCGACGTTTTTAAGCGCGGCGTTGATTCCGTAAACCATCAACTGCACCACGACCGGCTGATGCGGACCGGCAATGACGATGCTCGCCCCCGATTTGCTGATCAGGTCGTTGGCGCACTCCGTCAGCCAACGATCGTCGAACTGCATCGCTCCCGCCGCCGGAGTTAACGTTGCGATCACGGAGCCGAGTCCCCCATCACCGGTCGCGGCCGCAATCTTGCCGGCGAGCGCGTGCGTAAATGCCGGAATCTGGCTCGCCGGAATGCGCAGGCGATGATCGGCCATTGCGCCGGTGAGCGAGTAGCGATTCTCCACGACATAAAGCCGGTTCATGGTGTCCTTCGCCGCCGTGACGCGGCGACGCGAAGCGAAGGCACGCGAGGAGGCGACATCGCCTTCGCCGCAATCGAGGAAATCACTGTCCAGCGCGAGAACGACATCCGCGCGGTCAAAGCGGGGAATGACGCGCGAGTTATCACCAAAAGAAATCTGGGTGCCGAAATTTGGCGCTTCACTGAGGAGCGGGTCGTACTGCGCCCAGCGCATTCGCGGGAACATCTTCTCGAGCTCGCCGCGCAGGCGCTCGCGAGTGGGCGAAAGAGTTTCCTCGACGAGAAAGGCCGTGCTCGCGCCGCCGTCCGCGGCCATTTTATCGCGCAAATCAGCGAGGTAAGCGTCAAATGCGCCGCGATCGCTCGTCTTACCGTTCTCCACAAAACGCTGCGAACGCGCGGGATCGTAGAGATCCAAGATAGAAGCTTGGGCGAAGGCGTCGGTGGCGCCCCCACTCGCGGGATGCAGCGGGTTGCCGTCGATTTTAATCGGACGTCCGTCGACCGTCCCGACGACAAGCGGAAGAGCACCGGTCCGGCGCGGCATTGCCGTCGCGTAGAAGAGCGGCTTACCCGGAATGGCCCATTCCACGCTTTTCGAGAATGGAAGCAGGTGGGCTTCGGGACGCCGGCAACTGCTCAGTCCAAGCCCCGCGAGCGCCATCGACGCGCCCATCAATTTCAAAAAGCCGCGCCGCGACCACTCGTCGCCTTCCATCTGCGCCGCCCCGGCGGGGAATTCTTTCTCGAGCCAAGCACGGAACTCGGGGGTGTCGCTCAGCTCGCCGACGCTCCGCCAGTAGCGCTTTCCGGTTTGCGCTTCCGCAGGATGTTCGAAGACGCGTTTCATGTGAACGATCCCTGGAGCACGGGCGTCCCGCCTGTGTGGCCGACGGGCGTCCCGCCTGTCGGATAAGAAAAACGCGCAGGCGAGACGCCCGCGGTCCGCACAACCAAGACGGCCGTGCTCCAACAGTCGGTACTCGCGCTCATCGGTGACATCCCTGGCAATTAAGCGGCGGCTGAATGTTCCAACGTTCCTTCAAAGTCTGACCAATCTCCCGCTGCGAGAGCTTTTGCTTCTGCGACCAATCCTCACTCGCATCTTTCGGCTGGCCGTACTTCGCGACGAACGCGGCCGGCTGCACGTCATCCGGTTTCCAATCCAGATTTGTGATCTGATCTTCCGGGCGCAGGAAATTCTCCGGGTTCCGATGGCATTCAAGGCACCAGGCCATGCTGTGCGGCTTCGCGTGATAAACAACTGGCATTTGATTGACCTGGCCGTGGCAAGCAGCGCAACTGATGCCGCGATTCACATGCGCCGCGTGATTGTAGAAAACGTAATCCGGTGTGCGATGAATCTGCACCCACTCGATCGGTTGGCCAGTCTTCCAACTCGCGCGCACCGGCTCGAGCTTCGGATTCTCTTTTTGCACCTGCTGGTGACAGGCCATGCAGGTCTGAGTGGTCGGCAAATTCGAATGCGCCGCCACATCCACGAAGCTGTGGCAGTAACGGCAATCCATCCCAAGCTGCGAAACGTGCAGATCGTGAGGGAACGGCACCGGCTGAATCGGTTCATAGCCGACGCGCGTGTATTTCGGCGTAACGTAATACCAGGTCGCGGCGGTCAATCCCATTACGATCGTCACTACGCAGACGAGCAGTTTAAGAGGAAGCCAATTTGACCAGCGTGGAAAGAAGTTCGCCATATCTGGATCAGCGAACCGCGGTCTCTCCCGAAGGCATTCGCCAATCTACAAACGAGGGAGCAGACTCGGCAGGACGTCCTTCGCTCCCACTCTGAGAAGGCAAAAATGAGACGTGGGAAGGCACCGTGGCGGCAACTCTATGAACCGGCATGGCGACTGCAAAAGAAAATTCGTTCACCAGTTGGATTCCGCCACTAAGCCAGCGCGCCATTCCTTTTGCGAGAAGCCACGGCGGAAGCAGACGCGATAACATCAATCTTCGCGCGCCCGTCAAGGCTGGCGCTCTCTTTTCCTCTCGCGACGTCGCTTTCGCCTAACGAGTCAAACACGACGCTCGAGAAACCGGGATCTCTGGCGCAGCATCTTTCGCCTGCCTCCTTGCTGGCTCAACTTGCGCGTCCGCCAAAAGGTGGGATGAACGCCGCAGGACTCATCGAGCAATTCAAAGCTCGCCCGGCCACAGAACGGGCCGTCGACGCGGACACCTGCATCGTCGCGAGGCACGACATCGCTCAACGGATCGTAGTCACCGAAGCGTAACGAATGGAAGCGCGCGAGCTCGCCGCACCAGCGGCTACGAAAACAAATACTCGTCGTGATATTCGCGCTGCGGCGCGAACTGCACGGACTGATCACCACCGGTCTCGGGATATTCGAAGATCTGACCTTCGTGATTCCGGATCACGATCTTTTCGTTGTCGTGGTAGAGGACGTAGCCGGGATTGATCGGGACTTTTCCCCCGCCGCCGGGCGCATCAATAACGAACTGCGGCACGGCGTAACCGGTGGTATGACCGCGCAGGCCTTCGATAATTTCCATCCCTCTCGCGACAGAGCTGCGCAGATGGGATGAGCCGTTAATGAGGTCGCACTGGTAGATGTAATAGGGCCGCACGCGACACATCAGGAGCTTATGGACGAGGGTGCGCATAGTCTCGAGATTGTCGTTCACGCCTGCGAGCAGGACGCTTTGGTTCCCGAGCGGAATGCCGTGATTGGCCAGCATCTCGAGCGCGGCCCTCACTTCCGTCGTCAGCTCGCGCGGATGATTTACATGGACGCTCATCCAAAGCGGATGGTACTTCTGCAGCATCTGGCAAAGCTCGGGTGTGATGCGTTGCGGGAGGAAGATTGGAACGCGCGTCCCGATGCGCAAAAACTCGAGATGCGGAATCGCGCGCAGGCGGCTCAGAATCTTCTCGAGCTTACCGTCGCTGAAGAGCAAGGCGTCGCCGCCGGAGAGAAGGACGTCGCGCACTTCGGTGTGCTGTTCGAGATAGCGATAAATGTCTTCGAACTCGGTGTGGAGTTCCTGCTCTCCCACTCCGCTCACGACTCGGCTTCGCGTGCAGTAGCGGCAGTAGCTCGCGCAGCGGTCCGTGACGAGGAACAGGACGCGATCGGGATATCGATGAACCAAACCCGGCACCGGCATGTGGGAGTCTTCACCGCACGGATCCGCCATGTCGTAAGGCGAAGCCCAGCTCTCCTCCACGCGCGGAATGACCTGACGGCGGATCGGACAATCGGGATTGTCACGCTCGATCAGGTTGAAAAAGTGCGGCGTGACGGCGAGCGCGAGCTTCGTTCCAGAAAGGAGAACGCCGTTGCGTTCATCGTCGGAGAGCTCGAGCAGCTCTTCTAATTGCGGGAGCGAAGTGACGCGATTCTTCAGCTGCCACTTCCAGTCGTTCCACTGTTCCAGCGGAACATCGGGCCAGTAGCCCGGCGCGTGTGAGACGAATTCTTTCCCATCCAATTTGCTTGCGGCAAGTGTGCGCATTTCGTTTTTGTAGGGCGAAGGTTAAGACCCGCAAAGATGGTGTCAATGCAGGCACCGGGAGGTGCGCGGCGGACCCTGTGCGGTCGAACCAGCACCGGTAGAACGCAAAGGGCAGGTGCCAGGGTAAGACCTGCGAAAGTATTGCCGAAGCCGACATAGCCCGCGGACAGCGCAAGCGCCGGCCCTACCAATTCGCGTTTGAACAGCTATGTTCCGGCTATGTCGAAGTTCCACGTAATGCAAAACGCTCTACGAATTTTCGCATGCCTCACCGTGGCAACAGCGTTGCACGCGGCCCCGCCGCTTGCTCAACCAGAGACGGGGCCCACGCCGAGTGTGGCACCGGAATCCGCCGAAGCGGGGAAGGACGTGGTGCATCAGTTGAACAGCGCCTTCACGAAGGTGTTCGAGATCGTCGCGCCGAGTGTGGTCATCATCGAGGTTACGAAGAAGAACGATGCCGGCGAGAATCCCTCCCTGGACGATCTCTTATTCCAGCGTCAAGAACCCGACGACAATTCTCGCCGCTCCCCGCGCAATCCGCAGCCTGTGCAGAGCGAAGGCTCGGGCTTCATTGTGCGGCCTGATGGGTTCATCTTCACGAACAACCATGTCCTCGAAGGCGCAGAGCGGATCGATGTGAAATTGAAGGATGGCCGCGAGTTCCAAGCCAAGCT
>JACCTI010000089.1 GCA_013812515.1 Chthoniobacterales bacterium | reverse complement strand
GTAGCTGGCAAGCTGTCGCCTCCTATTTCGGGCATGACGAGGATGGAAACGCTTCGAACGGCGACCTCAGCGCAGTCGATTCCACGAACAACATCGTCTTCGATCAGGATGGCCAGAAAATCGCGTTGCTCGGCGTACATAACCTGATTGTGGTTCGCACGGGCGACGCCTTGCTTGTTTGCCACCGGCACCGAGCTGAGAAGATCAAGGATTTGATCGGGAAACTTCCGCCGGAGTTGCAATGAGTGGTCTTGAGCTGGTGAAACGAGTGCTCGGCGTTGACTATGGCCGGGCACGGATCGGTCTCGCTATTTCGGATGAGCTCGGCTTGCTCGCGCATCCGCTGGAGACTGTTCCTGCGGCGCGCCTCGACGCAGCGGCGAAGCGAATTGCAGAGATTGCGCGAGACAGGGAGGTGGCGCGCGTCGTGCTCGGGATGCCGCGACACATGAATGGCGACATGGGGACCGCGGCGGAGGAAGCGACTGCGTTCGCCGACAAACTACGGCCGCTGCTCCCTTGCGAGCTGGTATTGTGGGATGAACGCCTCACGACTATCGCGGCAAATCACGCGCTGCGTGATTCCGGTCGAAAGACCCGGAAGACGCGCGGAGTAGTCGACCAGGTTGCCGCGCAGATGATACTGCAGGGGTATCTCGATCGGGTGCAGAGCTCACGCGAAACCAGGCCGCAGACCCCTTTCCCGGCCGAGTAGATGCCGCGACGCCTTCGATTCGTCGTTGCTTACGATGGGCGACCATACTCGGGGTGGCAGAGTCAGGCGGGCCGAAACACCGTGCAGGATTTCCTCGAGAAAGCCTTCGCCTCGGTGTGCCAGGCGCAGGTGCGCGTCCATGGCGCTGGTCGCACCGACGCTGGCGTGCATGCGCTCGCACAATCTGCCCATGCCGACGTTCCCGAGCCGACGCTCAAAAGCGAGCAATGGAGCGCCGCGCTCAACGCCGCGCTGCCGCCGACGATCCGCGTGCTGCGCTGCCTTTTTGTTTCTCCGGAATTTCATGCGCGCTTCTCCGCGAAGGGTAAGCTCTATCGCTACCGCATCTGCAACGCAAGATTCCTGCCGCCCTTGGAACTCGGCCGCGCCTGGCACGTCCCCGCGCCGCTGGACCGGGAACTCATGCGCCCTGAAGCGGAGCTTTTCGTCGGAACGCATGACTTCGGCGGGTTTGCGGCGAACCGCGGCCACGTTGTCGCGAAGTCCGTACGAACCATCGACGCCGTGAAGTTCCGCAGCCGCGGAGAACTGATCGAGCTGGAGTTCGCGGGCGACGGGTTTCTCTACAAAATGGTCCGCCTCATGGCAGGCGCGTTAGTGCGCTGCGGGCGCGAGGCATCGGCAGCCGGCGAAATCGAAGAACGCTTGCTTCATCCGGGACGTTTCATTCCGAAGGCGCGGGTCGTTGCACCAGCCGAAGGACTCTATTTGGTGCGGGTGCGATATTGAAGCGATTAGCTCCCGTGAGGAATCCCCCGCCAGCCGGCAATTGCTCATTACGGCGGAAGCGGCCCTCACTCATCGGTCGGCCAGTGGACGCAACCTCTCGACCTGCTTCCGAAGCTCGGACGGTCCGTGCTCGATATGGAGAGGGGAAGCGTGGTTATCTCCAGAAGTAGGGCACCAGCGCCAGCGCGCGAGGGCGCGTGCGCTGCTCGAACTCCCGCGAATCTCGCGAATGCCTGCGCTCGACCGAGCCGTTAGTCTGGATTAATCCAGTCGCATGCGCTTCAGAATCGATTGAAAACGCGGATCGGAACGAACCGCATCCCACCTTCTGTCGACGCGCAGAAGACATAATCCCACATCTTGATCCTCATAGCCTTCTCCAGCCAGGCGAAACACTCGTCGCGCTCTTTCAGGCCGAGATGAACCATGGCGACATTCAGAGGTGGAACGTAGCGCTGCGCAGGCCAGGATCGCCATTCCTCCAGCAGCGCGCGCGCTTTCGTCGAATCTCCCGCCTGTGCCCAGGTGTAGCCGATCATGGAGTTGGCCTCCGAGCCGCCCCGAGAAATCACGCGCCTTGCTGAAGGCCGCGAGAGCTTCCGCGTAATCACGTTTTTCCAAGTAGATCGCCCCGCGGAAAAGGTGCGCGACCCACCGGTTGGGACTTAATTCGAGCGCTCTTTGCAGGCTCGCGAGCGCCTCATCGTTACGACTCGCGGAGAATTGAGATATTGCCTGAAGCGTGTTTATGATCGGCGAGACCGGATCGAGCTGTCTGGCATGCGCGGCTTCCGCGAGAGCTTCCGTGTGACGTTCCTGCGCCGTCAAAAACTGAGCATGCACAATGTGAGCAAAAGCGAGGTTCGAATTCAGTTCGATCGCGCGTTTCGCTTCCCGTTCCGCCCCGGCCCAGTCCCAATCGAACCACAAGTGAATGAAAGCCATCGTGACGTGAGGTTCCGCCAGAGAGTCATCGATCTCGATCGCCTTTGCCGCCGCCACTTTGGCCTGAGGTAGAATGTCTACAGGCCGAGTGTCGCCATTGATGGAAGGAGCCCGATAGGCATCGGCCAATCCGGAAGTAGGCGAGCGCGTAATTCGGATCTAGCGCAATCGCCTGCTTGAAATATCCGACGCTTTTTGTCAGCTCGGCGGGCGAGAGCAGGTTCCAGTGATACCGTCCCGTGAGGTAAAGCTGGTAAGCTTCCAGGTTCTCCGTGGAGCGCTTGTTCAGGCGGCGCTTTTCCTCGCCGCTCAACTGCACCGCGAGTGCGTCCGCCACTTTCTGCGAGATCGCATTCTGCGCGGAGAAAACATCGGTGAACTTTTCGTCAAACATGCCTGCCCAAAGCGAAGCTCCATCGGCCACGTTGATCAGCCGCGCGGTCACTCTGATTTGATCGCCGGCCCGCTGAAGGTTTCCCTCAAGAACGGAATTCACAGCGAGTTCGCGTCCGGCCGCACGCGGGTCCTGATCGAGGCCGCCGAATTTGCGGACGGACGTCAGCGACGTCACGAGGATTTTGCGGCTATACCGAGCTTCGCAATTAGTGTGTCGGCCATTCCAAGCTCGAGGACCGGATCACGGGTCTCGGCCATGAGCGGCTTGAACGGTAGCACCGCAATTCGCTTCTCGGGGAGACCCGGCGCGCTTGTTGGCGGAGCCGCAGGAACGGCCGTGCTTTTTGGTTTCGGCGGGTTGAAGAACCAGTAACCAATCGGAAGCGCGATGGCCAGGAACAGGGCGACGGCCGTTAGCATCTTCCTTCGCCGGCCCGTCCCGCCTCCCGCCTGCGAAAGGTTTGTCGCAGCCTGCGTCTCGCGATGTTGTTGCAGCTTCCTCGGAACCGCGGGATTACCCAAATTCCCGTCGTGGAGATTGAACACTGAGACAACCACCCCATGCTTTACTTCGCATTCGCCGAGATCGTGCAGCCGCGGCTGCCACTCACGATATTGCGCGAGATCGTCCGCGACCCGTTTGGAAAGCAGGATGTGACCGGCATCGCCGCAATCCATCACGCGTTG
>JACCTI010000088.1 GCA_013812515.1 Chthoniobacterales bacterium | reverse complement strand
CGCCTCCGGGAGATTGTAAGCTTTGTTGCGATCCACCTGCTCGGCGGCCGCGCGATAACGTTTGCTTCGGTTCTGTTGCATGATCTGATCAGTTCAAACGAGCGGAATGCTCTCCTGATTGGGACGCTCCCGGCGGAGCAGGACGTGGAAGCTAGCGGGAGAAGATTGGTTGTCAAAGCCGAATCTCACCTGTTGAAACCTTCACCGCAGCGCTATCAACGTCGTCATTCGTCCGGCCGGGGTCAGCGCCCCCGGCTACACCATTAGCGACATCCTACCGCGTCACCTGGCGGGACTCTTTATAATGACGCCGTCCTTCATCACAAACGATACCCGCTCTGTCGCGGTGATGTCGGCTACAGGGTCACCGGGTACCGCGACGACATCCGCGATTTTCCCTCTCTCCAGCGTTCCGGTGATTTGCGAAATGCCGAGCAGGTCCGCCGCGCTCGAGGTGGCAGATCGTAAGGCATCGATCGGCGGCATTCCCAAGCCCGTCATGAGCGCGAACTCCTTCGCGTTCTCGCCGTGCGGATAAACTCCGGCATCTGTTCCGAAGGCGATCTTGACGCCGAGCTGCACCGCATTGCGGAACATCTCGCTCCGCGCAGCGCCAGCCGCTCGGGCCTTTTCACGGATGGGCGGGGGATACGCATCGATCTTCCCCATGATGTATTCGGTCGCTTCCAACGTCGGCACAAGGTACGTGCCCTTGGATTTCATTAGCGCGAGGGTTTCCTTTTTCAGAAACGAACCGTGCTCGATCGAATCGACCCCGGCGTTAATCGCATCACCCGCTGCCGTGTCGCCGTGGCAATGGACTGCCACCTTCTTGCGAAGGCGATGCGTTTCGTTCACGAGCATCGCAATCTCCTCTGGCGTAAACTGCGGCACATCCACTTCGTCTTTCATCGAGAGCACGCCGCCGGAGACCGCTCCTTTGATCACGTCCGCGCCATTTTTGACCTCGTAACGAACCGCGTAACGGATGGCCTCCGGACCATCGGCAATGCCGTCATTGGAGTCAGGTTGGCGGCCAAAAAGCTCATCCCGGAATCCATTCGTGCGGTCGAAATGCCCACCCGTGGCGCCGATGCCTTTTGTCGCCACGAACATCCGCGGACCACGCACCAGCCCTTTCGCGATCGCATCGCGCAGCGCCACATCCAGGAATCCTTCGCTCCCAAGGTCACGCACGGTTGTGAAGCCCGCCGCGAGCGTTTGCTCCGCGAGAGGAATCGCTTCGTAGGCGGTCAGCGGCAGTTCCGTCTGAAGATCGTTCAAGCGTCGCTCGTTGTAAGGCTTCGAATAATCCGCAGTGAGATGGGTGTGACAATCAATGAATCCAGGGGACAACGTCGCGTCGCCGAAATCGATCACTTGCGCATCCTGCGGAATCGCGATGTTCGCTCCCACATCTATAATCTTCCCATCGTGCACGACGACGACGCCATTCTGCACGAGAGCGTTCGCCTTTCCGTCAAAGAGGCGCGCCGCTTTCAGCACAATCGTGCCGCCGGCGTTTTCCGCACCGTGCAATCCCTGAGCGAAGAGCAAAACGAGCGTAGCCTTTGCTGCGAAACGACGGAAAGAGCGCGTAATCATCCCTGCCGATATGAAACTCCGTCGCCGAAAGCAAGAGTGTCGCACCCTGCCTGACGATCGTGACCACGTTCGCCTAAAGGTTCGCACCCCGGTTCAGCGTTGGCGTGGGGGCGCGCCAGCTCCATCGTCTCGGGCGCGCGCTGGAGCCGGCCCGCCCCCTCGGGCCGCACGCCGACTGCTCCTGGCTGTTATCGTTCGCCACGTATCCCTCTAGCCATCTTACCCTCAGGAAGCTTGCTGATTTTACGCGGTCTCGATACACTTCGGCCCGTGCAGCCTGTGCCGGGGACGTTGCAAACTGGAGGTGTGCCTTTCGGCACAACGCACTGGAGCGTGGTCGCTGCCTGCACCAAGGCGGACGAAAGTGGAGAGGCGCACGCCGCGCTTGCCCAGCTCTGTCGCGACTACTGGCCGCCTCTTTACAGCTTCGTGCGCCGGCGCGGTTATCATTCCGACGATGCACAAGATCTCGTGCAAGTTTCTTCGCGCACTTTCTCGGAAACCAGGCTTACGCGCAGACGGATCGCAGGAAGGGAAAATTCCGCACCTTCCTGCTCGCTTCGCTCAAGCATTACATGGCCGACGTGTGGGACCGCGA
>JACCTI010000060.1 GCA_013812515.1 Chthoniobacterales bacterium | reverse complement strand
ACGACTTTGAGTCGGCGCTCCTCCGAACCCTGCCCGGCGGTGCTGCGAGTTATACGGCAATCGTACGCGGCAAGAATGACACGACCGGCGTCGGATTGGTGGAGGTGTATACGCTCGAGCGGACGGCGAATTCGCGACTGGCTAATATTAGTACGCGAGGCCGGGTCGAAACGAATGAGAACGTGATGATCGGCGGCTTCATCGTGGGCGAGGGAACGCTCAAGGTCATCGTGCGCGCGATCGGCCCCTCGTTAGCCGCGCGCGGAGTGCAGGGTAGTTTGCAGGATCCGACGCTGGAATTGCACGACGGCAACGGTGCTACTATCGCGACGAACGATAACTGGAAGCTCGCCTCGGACAATTCCAGTCAACAGGCGGAGATCGAAGCTTCCACGATTCCGCCCCCGGACGATCGGGAGTCGGCTCTGGTGCGGACATTAGCGCCGGGGAACTACACGGCGATTGTGCGCGGCGTGAACGGAACGACCGGCGTTGCGCTGGTGGAAGTTTACGCGCTGCCGTAGGCATCCTGCTCGCTCGAGGCAGACCCGATCGAGCGGCGAAAATCAGCGACGTGCGTTTAGCGCATCCATCGAAAACGATTTCCGGCTCGACGCGCGAGTTGTAGCCCGAGGGCTAACCCCGGCTGCCGGAAGTCGCCGTTCGCTCTCTTTGTCGGCCACGTCGGCGCTGCCGGGGTTAACGCCCCCGGCTACAGCTTCGCCCAGCTCCTAGCCGACCCTGATCAGCCGATCGCCTGCCGGTAACCGGCGGCATCTTTTAGCTGCTTCACGTCGTCCGCCGAACTCATTTTCAGCAGAAAAATCCAGCCGTCACCAAACGGATCGGTGTTGACGAGAGCCGGGTTGCTGGAGAGCGCTTCATTAACTTCGACGACTTCGCCCTTGATCGGCGCGTAAATGTCGCTCGCAGCTTTGACGGACTCGACGACGGCGATTTGGGTGCGTTCTTCCGCTTGCGCGCCGACCTTTGGCAGCTCGACATAAACAACGTCCGTCAGCTCGGCCTGCGCATGATCGGTGATGCCGATGCGCGCGTTCTCGCCTTCGACCCGGACCCATTCGTGCGATTCGGTATAGTAAAGATCGTCGGGAACATTCATGGTTTTTTGTAAAGCGGCTTCTTCTCGATTGATGCAGGAAATTTCTGGCCGCGGATCTCGATCTCGAGCTCGCGACCGAGCTTCGCGTCGCCCGCCGGGACGTAGGCCATTCCGATGCCTTGATTCAAACTCGGAGAGAGCGTGCCGCTGGTCACCTCACTGATCTTCTCACCGTCGCGCCAGACAAAGTAATGCGGGCGCGGCGGTGGACCCTTCGCTTTCATTTTGAAGGGGACCAGCTTGCGCGGCGTTCCACTCTCTTTGAGGCGCGTCAGCACTTCGCGGCCGACAAATTCCGGCTTCCCGAGGTCTACGAAAAACCCGAGTCCCGCTTCGATGGGATTGTGCTCGGGCGTGAGGTCGTTTCCGTTCAGCGGATAACACATCTCCAGGCGCAAGGTGTCCCGCGCCCCCAGGCCGCAGGGGCGAATCCCGAGCGGCTGGCCTTTCGCAAGAAGCTCATTCCAAATCGTCGGCGCATCCTCCGCGGGAAAGAAAATCTCCACACCATCTTCGCCGGTATAACCGGTGCGAGCGACAGCGAGGTTGACCCCGAGGAACTCGAAGGTGGCTATCTGATTGCGCAGCGGAAGTTCGACCGCGCGTCGAAAAAGCAGGTTGAACAGCTCGGTTACGTTCGGTCCCTGGATAGCTAGCCCCGCGAAGTCCGCGCTGCGGTTCTCCAGCCGGAGTCCGTCCGCGAGATGCTTCCGCAGCCAGGCGAAATCTTCCTCCGTGCGCGACGCGTTCACCACGAGGAGGAACTCTTCCAATCCGGTGCGATAAACGATCAGATCATCGATGATTCCTCCTCGCTCGTTCAGGAGAAAGGTGTATTGGCCGGCGCCGGGCTCCAGGTTCTCGACGTTATTTGTGAGCATCCGGTTCAGCCAGGCGGCGCTTGTTGCACCGGAAACCGTGAGCTGCCCCATATGCGAAATATCGAAGACACCGACGTTATTTCGCACCGCCTGATGCTCGTCGGTAATGCTGCTGTATTGCACCGGCATAAGCCATCCGCCGAACGGGATGATTTTCGCGCCGGCCTGCTGATGTTGCTCGTAGAGCGGAGTGGTCTTCGCAGTGCCGTCGCTCACGAGCGTTGAAGCTAGGTGGCGCCTCTGGTGGCGTCAATCAAACCAGACCCCGTGAGGCCACCGCTCCTTGTCCATACGATCATAAACGATGACTTTGCTGGATAAACTGGAACGCCGCATCGGCTTCCTCGCCGTTCCCGGACTGATCAAGATCGTCGTCGCCTTCACCGCGCTCGTCTGCGTCCTCGGTTTTCTCGATCCGCAGTTTTTAAGCGCGCTGGATCTCAAACCGGAGCTGATCAAGCGCGGAGAGATTTGGCGCTTATTGACGTATCTGTTCGTGCCGCGCTCGCCCGTGCAGCCGGGTGCAATGCTCTCACCGCTCTGGGCGGTTCTAGCGCTCTGGTTCCTCTGGTTTGTCGGCGAAGGTCTGGAGCGCGCCTGGGGCGCATTTCGGCTCACTCTTTACTTTCTGGTCGGAATGATCGGCACCACGATTGCGGCTTTCGCCTTCGGCGCGCAGTTCTCGAACGCGATGCTGGCGAGCTCCCTTTTCTTCGCCTTCGCCTGGTTCTATCCGGACGAAGTCATTTACGTGTTTTTCATCCTGCCGATGAAGATCAAGTGGCTGGCATGGATCTCGGCCGCACTGCTCATCTTCGGTTTTGTCATGGGTTCGAACTCCTACCGGATGTCGTTGCTCGCCGCCTTCATGAATTACTTCATCTTCTTCGGCCCGGAGATTTTCCATCAGGCTCGTCATCGCAAGGAAATTTCCGCACGGCGGAAACGTTTTGAGGTCCAATCGCGCCCGGACGCCGAACCGCTGCATCGTTGCGCAACATGCGGGGCGACGGAGCTAAGCGACGCAAACCTCGAGTTCCGTGTCTCGCGCGACGGCGAGGAATATTGCATGGTGCACCTGCCGGGGGCCGCGCCGGTCGCGCATTAAGCCGATGAGCGAAACGAACGGTGCCTTGATCCCTGAACAGGGCTGGCATTGCCTGCACCTCTTCTACCGGATCGAGTTCGGCCAATGGCAACTGCTCACGGAGGAAGAGCAGCGCGCCGCGAAAACGCGCCTCTCCTCTCTCGTTCAAGAGGTCCGCGCGATCGAGAACACACAGTTGCTCACGCTGAGCGTTGTCACACCGAAAGCGGACCTGGGATTTATGCTGATCACGCCCGATCTCCACGCCGCTAATCGCATCGAGAAGCAACTTGGCCTCTCGTTAGGCGCGGACGTCCTTGGTCCAGTTTACAGTTATCTTTCGCTCACAGAAGAGAGTGAATACCGAACGGGCGCGGAGGAATACGCCGCGGTCCTCGAGCACGAGCAGAAAATTGCGCGCAGCTCGGGCGAGTTCGAGACCGCGATGGCCGCTTTTGATGAGCGGATGAAGCATTACCGCCACGAGCGCGTTTACCCCACGCTCCCAGACTGGCCGGTCGTTTCCTTCTACAATATGAGCAAACGCCGCGGCGGAGAGCGCAACTGGTATGCCCTGCCTTTCGAGGACCGGCGCAAGCTGATGCTGGGTCACGGCGCCGTGGGCCGGCAATACGCCGGGAAAGTCAAGCAGCTCATCACCGGGTCGACCGGTCTCGACGACGCCGAATGGGGCGTGACGCTTTTTGCGCGCGACACCTTTCAGATCAAATCGATCGTCTACCAGATGCGCTTTGATCCCGTCAGCGCGGAGTACGCGGACTTCGGCGAATTTTACATCGCGCTCCAACTGCCGCTCGACGAGTTATTCCGGCGGTTGCAGCTTTGACGCTCCTGCTCGGGATCGTGCTCGCAATCGAAAACGTGGCTGATCGAGGACGAGCACGATCATGAGCGCGAGCACGAGCCGGAAGGGATGGGTGGCAGAGTGGTCTAATGCGCACGCCTGGAAAGCGTGTTTGCCGCAAGGCAACCAGGGTTCGAATCCCTGCCCATCCGCGCGGCGGTTGTTCGCCGTTCAAGTCGTCGCACATCCGATACAGAAAGCCGCCGGCGAGATCGTGCTCGTCGTTTCCTCTTTGCTGCAGGCGCTACGAACTCTCTATCCAGCAGAGCGCGAGGCGCGAAAGTAAGCCGCCGCCAATGATTGAACGCCCCTACAAAAGAATCGCGGTGGCGAGCGCGTTCTCGCCGCGTTTCGAGCAGGTTTTGGCAGAAGCCAAACGCGTCCGGGAGCGGCTTGGCTCCGAGTTGAACCTGATCTATGCCGGGAAAAAAAACGCGCAGACGGCCACTCGTTTCGCAGAAGCATTGGCAGCGATGCGACTGCCGCCGGACGCACCGATCCACTACCACGAGGGCCCTCCGGCCGACGCGATCCTTGCCGCCATCCGCGAGAACGCGGTGGAACTGATCGTGGCCGGCGCGCTCGAGAAAGAGGTCGTGCTCAGATCTTTTCTGGGCAATGTCGCGCGGCGTTTGGTGCGCGAGGCGCCTTGCTCCGTGATGCTTTTCACAAAGCCGGAGCGCGAGCCACGTCCGCTTCTGCGTTTTGTGTTCTTCGCGCCGGAATACTCCGAGCATGCGCGGCGCGCCTTGCGTCTCGCATTACGTTTTGCAGAAATGGAAGGCTGTCAAAACTTCTACGTCATCCGCGTTTACACGACGTTCGATGCCGCTCGCGCCACGTTGCGCGCCAACCAAACCGGGACGGAGGACGATGAACCGGCCACCCGGACTTTGGAGGAAGAGGAAGACGCGCTCGAAGAGTTCATCGATGCGGCCGGCGCGACGAAGATCGAGATGGAAGCCCGTTGCATTCGTGGGAACACCGGCTTTGCGGCCTCGGACTTCGTCCAAGCCGTGCAAGCTGATTTACTGGTGGTGCCAGCGGAAAAAACTTCGGATGATCTGCCCGCGCACATTGCCTGGGTCACGGATGTCATTCCGTGTAATCTCTGGGTTATTCGTTAGGGAGCCGGCGCGCACGGACTGATGGAACCAGAGCCAGGTGATTTCCAGGCCTATAGCTTGGAGCATCTCGTCGCGATCCTGCTTACGGTCACGCTCCCTTTTGTCCTGGCGGCTTCCGTGCGGCGCAGCGGCTCCCGCTGGATGGAACGTGCGGTGGTCGTCTCGCTCCTCGCGGCGTTGGTTGGCAATTACCTTGGATATCTCGTTTTCGTGCGCCGGCTGGGCCAGCTCTCCTGGCCCCAAATGCTGCCGATGCAAATGTGCGACTGGGCGATGGTCGTCATCATCGTAGCACTCTGGACGGGACACCGGCGCTGGTTCGAGGTCGCATATTTCTGGGGAATCGGCGGCACGTTGCAGGCGATGCTCACGCCAAATCTGCGTTACGCGTTTCCTGATCTGCGCTTCATCAGCTTTTTTGTCGCGCACTCGGGCATCATCGTTGGCGTTGTTTTTCTGATGCTGACCCGGCGCCTCCGGCCCTATCCCATGTCAATTGTGCGCGTCTTTGCGTGGTCGGAGCTTTATTTCGTCAGCGCGATGATTGTTGATGCCACTACGGGCCAGAACTACGGATTTCTCCTGCACAAACCCGAGGCGTTCTCGCTCTTGAGCTATCTCTCGGACGACCGGCCGCTCTATCTCCTGCAGATGCACGGCCTCGCGCTGGTCTTTTTTTGCCTGCTCTACTTGCCCTTCGCGCTCTACGATGTCGCGCGGCCAGCGCGGTCCAATCTGTCATCGCCCATCGCGTAGGCGACGAGGTATGTCACCTTTACGACGCGTCACGCGCACAGGCGCGGTATGGATTCGTCGGGTGGCTTTGCGCCGACCCCTTGTTGAAATGGCGTGATCATGGACATATTGCGAGGTCCTTCGGCGCGCTTCGCTTGCCTCAGGATGACATGGCTCCACCTGCGCGATGAAGACAAAGCAGCTCAAAATTTCCAACGTCACCCTCGGTGGAAAACAGCCCGCCTTTATCCTCGGGCCGTGCGTAATCGAGTCGGAGAAATTCGTGCGGCGAATGGCGCAGAAGATCGCGGCGATTTGCGCCGCGGAAGCGCTCCCCTTTATCTTCAAAGCGTCCTATGACAAAGCCAATCGCACGTCGATTCGCTCGTATCGCGGCCTTGGCGCGGAGGAGGGCTGCGCGCTCCTGGCGGATATTGGACGCGAATTGAATGTCCCTGTCACGACAGACGTTCACTCGCCCGCGGAAGCGGAGATTGCAGGTCGGCACATCGACGTGCTGCAGGTTCCCGCGTTCCTCTGCCGGCAGACGGACCTGCTGCGCGCTGCGGCCGCGACCGGGCGCGTCGTGAACGTGAAGAAGGGACAATTCCTCGCGCCGGGAGACATTCGAAATATCGCGGAGAAGCTCCAGAGCTTCGGCTGCGCGAAGTTCTTTTTCACGGAGCGCGGCACGACGTTTGGCTATAACAATCTCGTCGCCGATATGCGTTCGCTCTATTGGATCCGGCAAGCCGGGTATCCGATTATTTTCGACGCGACGCACTCCGTGCAACGCCCCGGCGGCGCCGGCGACGCTACTTCCGGCGATGGCGATTTAGCTCCGGTGCTCGCACGAGCAGCCATCGCGGCAGGGTGCGACGGGATCTTTATGGAGGTGCACGAGAACCCAGCGCGGGCCCTCTCCGATGGGCCAAATCAGTTGCCGCTAAAGCAGTTGCCGAAGCACCTGCGCATGTTTAAAGCACTCCATGCGGTCGTCTCGTAGCAGTCGCACCCGCGAGCTGGGTGCGGCAGGGTGCTTTTTGTCTCTGGGAATAGTGTGTTACGTCACGCTCGCAGCAGGCAAAGATTCGCCTTCGCCAAAGCCGGAAGCGAAGACGGAAACCTCCGCTCCGCTCACCGGCATCCCATTACCAATTGGTCAGGAAGCGAAAGGCCTTGTCCTGCCGGATTTCGATCTGCAAGGCAAAATGCGTGCACGGTTCGAAGCAGGCACGGCGAAGCGCATCGACGCGGACCACCTCTCCTTTTCCACGCTGAAGATGACCACCTACAACGAGCAGAACAAACCCGATCTCGTAATCGAGATGCCCGCGTCCAGCTTGGATCTGAACACACGCGTGATCAGTTCCAAGGAGCGGACCAGGGTGGTTCGCGCGGACTTCGAGATCGTCGGGGACACGATGCAGTTCGACACCGTAAGCCGGCAAGGAACTCTCGTCGGGAACGTCAAGATGGTGATCATCAACGGAACGGCTGTGACCGGGCAAAAGGCAAAATGAGAAGGGCGATTGCCGGAACGATCCTGCTCTTCGCGGTCGCTGGCGGCGAACTGAGTGCGCAGAGTCAGCCGAGCGCCGCGTTGTCACCTCCGGCAAAGCTTCGGCAGAAGTCAGGCGAGAACGATCCGCTAAAAGCTGCTGGCCTTGGAGGTGCTCTTCCACCGGGTCAGCCGATCGTGACGGAGATTTACGCGGACCAGGCGTTCTTCGATTCCGCGAAGCACATCGGCGTCTTCAGCGGTCACGTCATCGTGAAGGATCCTCGTTTCAACGTGCAGGCTGAGAAGCTCACGGTTTACCTTAGCAAAGAGGATGCGAAGCCGCGCGTCGCCGGTGAGGTGAAAACCAGTCAGGACCAGGGGTTGGAAAAAGCCGTCGCGGAAGGGAACGTCGGCGTGGTGCGTGAAGCTCCGGGGGAGAACGGCGGGCCGCCCGTCCGTTCGATTGGCCGCGCTGACGTCGCGACTTACACGACGGTGGATGGAAACGTAGAGCTGAAGGGGAATCCGCGCGTGCAGAGCGGAATGAACACACACGTGGCGACCAGCCCCGCTACCGTGATGCTCATCAATCAGTCTGGGCAATTAACAACCCGCGGGCCCAGTCGCACGGAGATCAAGCAGGAAGGGAAACCAGAAGCCCCGAAGCCGGTTAGGCCATGACGAGCAAGACCGCTCCACCGCCGGCACCGGCCGCAGCAGCCACTTGGTCTCCGCAGGTTCCTGTGGCGGGGGATTTCGTCCTTGCCACGGAAGAATTGGTGAAGGTCTACGGCGGGCGCGCGGTCGTGAACGGAATTGACATCAACGTGCGCGCCGGAGAGATCGTCGGCTTGCTCGGTCCCAACGGCGCGGGGAAAACGACGAGCTTCTATATGATCGTTGGACTCGTTAGGCCAAACGGCGGCCGGGTCCTCTTCTCCGGAGCCGACGTCACGAACTACCCGATGTACAAACGGGCCCGCCTCGGCATGGGATATCTGCCGCAGGAGGAATCAGTTTTTCGGAAGCTGACGGTGGAACAAAACATCCTCGCGATCCTGGAGACGTTACCGCTTTCCAAGCAGAAACGCCGGCACCGTTGCGATGAATTGCTGCACCAGTTCGGCATTGAGAAGCTGGCGAAGAACACCGCCCTCACATTAAGTGGCGGGGAGAAACGGCGGCTCACGATTGCGCGCTCGCTCGTCACGAAACCAAGCCTGCTCATGCTCGACGAACCGTTCAGCGGAGTCGATCCGATCGCGGTCTATGATGTGCAGCAGATCGTGGTGAATCTCCGCAAGTCCGGGCTCGCCATCCTGATCACGGATCACAACGTGCGCGAAACGCTTTCCATCGTGGACCGCGCCTATCTGATTTTCGAAGGACGCGTCGAGAGCGAGGGAACGAAAGATTTTCTGATTAACGATCCGATTAGCCGCCAGCTTTACCTGGGCGAGCGGTTCCGGATGTAACCGAAAGGAAACTCGTGAAGACAGCCAATGCCCACCCGCCGGTGAAAGTGACCGGCCGCCATCTCCAGATCACGGAAGCGATCAACGATTACATCACGAAGAAAATCGAGAGCCTGCACCTGGATTATCCGAAGATCATCGAGGCCCACGTCATTCTGGAAGTGGAGAAGTATCGGCATTCCGCCGAGGTGGTGCTGGTTTGTTCGAATCACATCACGATCGAGGCCCGCGAAGAGACGAACGACATGTACGCCGCGATCGATGCGGTCGTGGACAAGGTCGCGCGCCAGATGCGCAAGTACAAAACGCGCCTCATGAAGAAGCATCGGCCGCGCAAAGACATCGTCCATCACCTGGAAGAGCACGTGCTCGAAGCCGAGCCGGTGGAACTGGATGGCGAAGAAGATGGGGCGCATCATCCCGTGGTGCGAACCGAGCGTTATCCGGTGAAGCCGATGTTTGTGGACGAAGCGGTGCTGCAATTGGAAATGTCGCACCGCCATTTCCTCGTTTTCATGAATCCGCGGAGCTCCCGCGTGAACGTGCTCTATCGCCGGAAAGGCGGCGACTTTGGGTTGATCGATCCTGCTGCCGGTTAGGCCGCGCTATCCGGCCGCTTGAATCGCTCGCGCATCCTGCGCCACCCCAGCCAAACCCAGAACGGCACGTTCACGAGATAGATCCAAATCAGATACTCGTTATAGGTGAAGTGGAGTTGCATCACGCGGCCGACGGTCTCGTGAAAGGCGACGAGTGCCAGACCGTAGCATGCGGCCCAGCCTCGGCCGAGCAGGAGCAACGGCGCGCTTAACTCCAGGAGCAATCCACCGGTCATAATCAGCATCACGAGCAATGGATGCAGCGTGATCCATTCCGCTACCCGCAGACCGGCCTGGAGCCCGGCGGGATGCAGCCGGTCATAGTAATCCTGCTCCGTCGTTTTAATGATCTGCACCGCAATCAATGGACTTTGCAGAATCCAGGCGCCCTTCGTGTGGATCAGCTTTGTAAGCGCGGAGACCAGATAGACCGCCGCAATGGTTTGCTGGGACCAATTGACGAGGAGGTCTTCCCGCGAAAGGCCCTCAGACGCAGCAGCCTTTCCCTTGCCCGAAAGGCTGTAGAAGTGCGCCGCGGTTTGAGCCAACAGAACGAGCGAAACGATCTGGAGGTAATGTGAGATCGCGCCTTGCGAGTTAATGATTGTGCCGACTCCAATGCTGAAGAGCGTGATGTAAGGCAGGGCGATCGACCAGCCGACGCGCAGCACGTAAAGGACTAGGGCAGCGAGAAGGAGAGATCGCCCGACGGCGAAGACCGAAGGCTCGAGCAGGAAGCGGACGTCGATGATGCGGGCCACTCCGTTTGGAGCTGTGATGGTGAGATGAGAGAGTGAAGCAGGAATATGTCTCTCGAGCACGAGGGCGAAGAGCACGCGCATCGCCAGACGTTCGTACCAGGCAAAGTGAATCGGAGCCGGTCGCAGGTTCATCGACTCTCCGCCACCAGTTCCGTCTGCTTCTCGAAGCGCCCGCCGCGGACTGAGATGTTCACTTCGTAGAGACGCAAAATCTCTGGCTTTGGGCCACCTCTCTGCCGGGCGGCGGGCGAGTTCTTGAGCCGGGCGAGGAGGCGTTCGCCGACGAGTTGCTTCTGTTCCGGAGTCAGTTCCCCGGCGCGAATCTGCAGACGTTCCCGTTCCTTCCGCATCTCAGTCGAGAACACCTTTTTCAGTGTTGGCGTGCTCATGCCGATCGTTTCCAGGCTCGCCACGGGCGCGCCCATTCCGTCCCCTAGATAGAGATAATAAGTGCTCGACCCAAAGCTGGAGTACATCGGAAAATTCGAGAACGGGTATTGCTCGCCGATGAGCAGACAGGCTGCCGTGAAGATAAACATCGGTTTCCACCGGGATCGCGCCCACACGACGGCTGCCTCTTTCCAATTCATAAGGTGCGTGATCCCTCGGACATGGAGGCGACCTTCATGAAAGCAACGTTCATAGAGCGCGCGGCGGAAACTGATCGTAGCGCGTATAGAGAGACATTGCCGCGGCCCAGAAGAGGAAAGCGAGGAGTAAGACTTGGGAAAAATGCACGGCTGCGGTCTTCAAGATGGGCGGGATGGCTGCGCGACTCTCAGCGCAAGACGCGGCCGTTCTAGGAAAAAGTTTCGCCGGGTCAGTGAAGGTTGGGTATTGAGTAAGCGATCATGAGCCAGGCGCCCGTCCCGATCACCTCCGGCACTGCCTTGCGCAAGAACGTTCCCGTCGTCACGGTCGAAACGTTCTACCAGGCGCACGGCGAGAAATTGCAGTTGAAACTGGAAGGGGCGCGCGTCGGATTCGACCGAAAAATCCGCGAGCCCACCATCAACCGCCCCGGCCTCGCGCTTTCCGGCTTCTATAATTATTTCGCCGATAAACGGGTGCAGGTCCTCGGCGCGGCCGAGCAATCGTACTTGGAAAGTCTCTCCTCCGGCGCCCGCAGCCATCGCTTCCGCCGGCTTTGTGCGCAGAAGATTCCCTGCCTGGTCGTCTCCCGTGGTGCGCACCTCAGCCCAGAACTCCTCGCCGTGGCCGAAGAGGCGCTGATCGCGGTTTTCCGCACCCCGATGGTTACGATGCGATTCATCAATGCGGCCACGATCGCGATGGAAGTGGACTTCTCGCCCACGGTGACGGAGTTCGGCAGCATGGTCGATATCCTCGGCATCGGCGTGCTGATTCGCGGCCAGAGCGGCATCGGGAAAAGCGAGGCTGTTCTGGGTCTGATCGAGCGGGGCTACAGCCTGGTGGCGGACGACGTGACACGGATCAAATCTCTGGAAGGGCGCGAGCTGATGGCGACGGCGCCGGAGTTGACCCGCTACCACATGGAAGTGCGCGGGATCGGCATCATCAATGTGGCTTCAATTTTCGGGATCGGCGCCTTTCGAACCGAGAAGCGGCTCGATCTCGTCGTGACCTTAAAGGACTGGCAGGAGCTCGAAGACGTGGATAGGATCGGGCTGGATCAGGAGTTCTACGAGGTCCTGAAGTTGCAGGTACCGCACATCAACATCCCGGTGCGGCCGGGGAGAGACATTGCGCGGCTGATCGAAGTCGCGGCCATGGATCAAAAACTAAAGGGACTCGGGCGGAACAGCGCCGTAGAGTTCAATGATAAGCTGCTTAATTTGATGGGAGCCAAGGCAAGCTAATGGGGCTGTTAAATCGGAAGTCTTCGAGTCGTGGGGACAGGATCGAGAAGGAAGTGACGATCGTAAATCGTCTCGGAATGCATGCCCGGCCCGCCGCGATGTTTGTGCGGGTTGCGAGCCGGTATCGGTCGGAAGTCTGGGTGGAAAAAGAGGGCGAGCAGATTAACGGCAAGAGCATCATGGGCCTGATGATGCTGGCGGCGGGACAGGGCTCAAAGCTGGTTATCCGTTGCGAAGGAGCCGATGCGGCCAAGGCGATGGAGGAACTCGAAGAATTGATCGCCAACAAGTTCACGGAAGAATAAGCGCGGCGTCTCTTGCCGCTCCCGAGTCAGCAGGGGCGTGGCGGCGGCTTGTAAGCCGAAAAAGGAAGCGCGAGGACCTTCACCGTATTGCATGACCGGACGAGCTATAGTTCGTGTGATTTGGCACTCGGCGAGATGTCTTCTCAGCGTCTGCGCTGCTTCGGGGTGACATGCGCGCGGCCTTCCGAGTGCAATCTCGGCCACAGGTGCGAATCTTGACACGCAAGTTAGTCTCGCACCGGCATGAGCAGTGAGCAGATCAATCCCGAAGTCCGATACACCGGGATCGGCGTTTCTCCTGGGATCGCGCGCGGGAAAATCTATGTCGTCCACGACGACTTCGAGGACGTGGTCCGGTACCGGATTCAGGCCGCGGACATCACGGGGGAGATCGGTCGCTTCGAGACCGCGCTCATCCAAACGCGCGCGCAAATCCTCGAGATGCAGCAGCAGATCGCGGAAGCCATCGGGGCGAAGGACGCAGGCATTTTCGACGCGCATCTGCTCGTGGTCGAAGACCGGACCTTGATCGATGAAGTGCTACGCAAATTGAAGGCGGATCTGTGCAACGTGGAGTTCGTCTTCCAGGAGGTCGCGACCCATTACGCGGAGACGCTGAGCAAAATCGACGATCCATATCTGCGCGAACGTGCGCTCGACATCCAGGACGTCACGCGCCGGGTCGTGCGCAATTTGTTAGGCAAAGCGCCCAAGGCGTTCCTTGCCTTGACGGAACAGCACATCCTCGTGGCGCATAATATTACGCCTTCCGACACCGCGACGATGAATCGCGAGCAGGTCCTCGGGCTCGCCACCGATCTCGGCAGCCGCACCTCGCACACCGCGATCATGGCGCGTTCGCTCAGCATCCCCGCCGTCGTGGGATTGCACCATGTAACCAACAAACTGGAGACGGGCCAGGAGGTGCTGCTCGACGGCTACAACGGACTCCTCGTTCTCGATCCAACGCCGGAAACGCTCTGGCATTACGGCGAGCTCAAACATCGCAAGGAGCTGGTGACGGAGCAGCTCACCGGTCTGCGCGAGACGAAATCAACCACGCGGGACGGGCGTCACATTGTCCTTTCGGCGAATATCGAGTTGCCGGGGGATGTCGGGTCGGTCGTCACGAACGGCGCCGAAGGCATCGGACTGTATCGCACGGAGTTCCTTTATCTGAACCGCCGGACTTTGCCGACGGAAGAGGAGCAGTTCGAAACCTATCGCACCGTCGCGGAGCACGTCTCGCCCCATCCGCTCATTATCCGAACGTTTGATTTGGGCGGCGACAAGATCGCAACCGGCATGAACGCGGAGGATGAGCTGAACCCGTTCATGGGACTGCGCGCCATCCGTTTCTGCCTGGAGAACCTGCACATTTTTAAAGCCCAGTTGCGAGCCATCCTCCGCGCGAGCGCGGCCGAGAACGTGAAGATTATGTTCCCGATGATCTCAGGCGTGGATGAACTGCGGCGTGCTCTCGCAGTGCTCGAGGATTGCAAAGCGGAGTTGCAGCGCGAAGGCCTGCCGTTCGGGAGCGGGACAGAAGTAGGCGCGATGATCGAAATTCCGAGCGCCGCCCTCTGTGCTCACGCGCTCGCGCGGGAAGTGGATTTCTTCAGCATCGGCACGAACGATCTCATCCAGTACGCGCTGGCCGTCGATCGTGTGAATGAGCGGATCGCGCACCTCTACGAGCCGACTCACCCGGCAGTGCTGCAGCTTTTGAAGATGGTTTCGGACGGCGCGCATGCGCACGATATCTGGGTGGGGGTATGCGGAGAAATGGCGGGCGATCTGAACATGGTGCCGCTCCTGATCGGCCTCGGCCTGGATGAGTTCAGTGTGAGTGCCTCCCTTGTTCCGCGAGTCAAACGCGCCGTGCAAAGCCTCTCAGTTCCTGAATGCAAGAAGCTGGTGGAGGAAGCGCTGGAGCTGGAGACGCCGGCGGACATTCTCGCGCTCTGCGGGCAAATGGCGCAGCGCAACTACGGCGACTTGTTAGGCTAGGTTTGTTTTAGCTCTGCTCAAAGCATGGGTCGAATTACTGCGCCGTCGCTGGAGCGTCCGCTGTCCTCCGCCGACACTGTGACGATAGCCTTACCGGGCGAGCGCCCTGAGGGCAGCGCACGCCCGAATGTCAGCTGGCACAAATTTGAAACCGTTTAATCCTCTTCCGCAGACTCCGGCCCACCCTCCCCCTCTGTCCCCGGCTTGAGACCTTCCTCTTCCATTTTGCGGAGGACGTCGCTCATATCGTCCACTTCGTCCCAGACTTCCTGGCTGACGTAGATCGGCGCTTTCTGCTGCGTCGCGATCGCGATGCAATCACTCGGGCGCCCATCCAGCTCGACGATCTTCTTCTGTTGCAGCTCGTTTTCGGCACGAACAATCATGCGCGCGTAGTAGGTCGCGTTCTTCAGATCGTTGATGATGATCCGCTCGACGTGCGCACCGAGCGCGGTCATCAGATGCCCCATCAAATCATGGGTGAGCGGGCGCTCTTTCGAGATGTCGCGCATGAACATCGTGATTGCGCTTCCGACCGTCTGATCGACGTAAATGATGAAAACTTTATCGTTGTTGCCGAGGAACACCGCGCACCCGCCGCTCGTCGGCAAAACCGCGCGCACCTGCACCTCGATGACGGTCTTGTTCATCGCGCAAATGGTATTCGGTTCGGCTGTGAAACACAAGCGAGGCCCCGTTTCGACTGGCCCGGCGGGATATTCTTTCGGTGGAGCTTGCATGTTCGAACCGCTGCCTGATTATGCGAATTACGTTGGGCGCTGTGATCGAAAAACCGAAGACCGAATGGGACGTTGAGGCCGCGATTTCCACTTATAACGTGGAAGGCTGGGGCTCGGGCTATTTCACCGTCAACGCGACCGGCAACGCGGAAGTTCGGCCGCTGCTCGAGGGCGGAGGCTCGATCGACATTCTCGAGGTGGTGCAGGAGGCGCGCGAGCGCGGGCTCGGTTTTCCGCTCGTGATCCGTTTCCAGGATTTATTGCGGCACCGGGTCCAGTCTGTGAACCGCGCTTTTCAAAGCGCGATGAACGAATTCGGATACCTGAACCACTACCGCGGCGTCTTCCCGATCAAGGTCAATCAGCTCCGCGAAGTCATCGAGGAAATCGTGGACGCCGGCCAGGAGTTCCATTTCGGGTTGGAAGCCGGCTCCAAACCGGAGCTCATCGCGGCGCTCGCGATGCACAAGGATCTCGAGAGCTTGATCATCTGCAACGGCTACAAGGATCGCGCGTATGTCCGCTCCGCGATGATGGGACGACGCCTGGGCAAGTCGATCATTATTGTCGTAGAAAAAATCGAGGAGCTGCAACAAACGGTTCGGATCGCAAAGGAGATGGGCGTCGAGCCGCACATCGGTATCCGCGTGCGCCTGCACAGCAAAGGTTCCGGCAAATGGACCACGAGCGGAGGCGAAGATGCGAAGTTTGGTTTAGACACGGCCAATCTCGTCGCGGCCAGTGAGCTGCTGAAAAAGGAGGGCCTCTCGCATTGCCTGAAGCTCGTCCACTTCCACGTCGGCTCGCAGGTTCCGGACATTTCCACGATCAAACGCGCGGTGCGCGAAGCCGCGCGCTATTACGCGAAACTCGCCAAGCTCGGCCACGCGCTGGGGTATCTCGATGTCGGCGGCGGGCTCGGGGTCGACTACGATGGATCGCGCACCAGCTTCGACAGCTCGACGAATTACTCGCTCCAGGAATACGCCAACGACGTGGTCTGGAACATCATGGATGTGTGCGACTCAGAAGGCGTCGCGCATCCGGCCATCGTGAGTGAAGGCGGCCGCGCGATTGTCGCGCATCATTCCGTCCTCGTCGTGGAAGCGTTTGGCTCGATCGAGAAAAACGCGGTCAGCGCGAGAGTTCCGCCGCTGGAGACAGACCATAAGCTCGTCCGCGACATCCTCGACCTGCAACAGAAGCTGCGTCGCAATAACCGGCGCGAAAGTTTGCACGATGCGCAGCAGATCAAGGAAGAAGCGCAGCAGATGTTCTCGCTCGGTCTGCTCGATTTGGAGAGCAAAGCGAAACTCGAGACCGTCTATTGGCAGATAGCGGAGCAGATTGTTTCACTTCATCGCGGACTGCGTTACGTGCCGGAGGAAGTGAAGGAACTAGAGACGTCGCTGAGTGATCAGTACATCTGCAATTTTTCCGTTTTCCAGTCGCTCCTCGACCATTGGGCCCTGGGGCAGTTGTTTCCGATCATGCCGATTCACCGGCTCAATACGCCGCCGGAACGGAACGGCACGATGGTCGATATCACCTGCGATTCCGACGGAAAAATCTCTAAGTTCATCGATCTGCAGGACGTGCGTGAGACACTGCCGCTGCACAAAATCGTTGCGGGAGAAATGTATTACCTCGGCGTTTTCATGGTGGGCGCCTACCAGGACATCATGGGCGACCTGCACAACCTCTTCGGTCGTGTGACCGAGGTGCACATCTTCCTCGACCCCGACGAAGAGTCAGGTTGGTACATCGAAGAAGTCATCGAAGGCAGCACGATCGGCGAGGTCCTCGCCTTAACTCAGTGGGACAAGATCGAGCTGATGCGGCTCGTGAAGTTGCAGGTGGATGCTGCGATTAAGAGCGATCGCCTGAAGCCGAACGATGCGATGAAGCTCCTGGCGGATTACGAGCGCGGGTTACAGGAGTACACGTATCTCTCGTTAGGCGAGAAAACGGCGTCTGTCCCTTCGAGCAACGGTTCTGAGCCCGTCTTGCTTTAAAGCCGGATGATCCCGGCCCTTTCAGTCAAGGAAGCACTGGCCAGTTCAGCGCCGCGCGACGACGTCCGGGTGCAGGGCTGGGTCCGGACACGGCGCGACTCGAAGGCGTTTTCATTCATCGAGCTGAACGACGGATCGTCCCTGCGCAGCTTGCAGGTCATCGCACAGGATTCGCTCCCGAACTACCTCGACGTGCAGCGGCTCGTCACGGGCGCGTCAGTGGAGGTGCGCGGAAAATTAGTCCCTTCGCAAGGTAAGGGGCAGACCTGGGAAGTGATCGCGGATGAGCTGACGATCGTCGGCCCATCCGATGACAGTTACCCGCTCCAAAAGAAGGGCCATACGCCGGAGTTCCTCCGGGAAATTGCACATCTGCGACCGCGCTCCAATCTTTTCGGTTCGGTCTTTCGCGTGCGCAGCCGATTGGCTTTCGCGGTTCACCAGTTCTTCCAGGAGCGCGGCTTCGTCTATGTGCACACGCCCATCATCACCGGCAGTGATTGCGAAGGCGCCGGTGAGCTATTTCGCATCACGACGATCGACGCGAAAAATCCGCCGCGAACTGGAGACGGTGAGATTGACTACGCGCGCGATTTCTTTGCCCGTTCCACTTTCCTGACCGTCAGCGGGCAACTGGAAGCGGAGGCTTTCGCTTGTGCGTTATCGAAGGTCTACACGTTCGGGCCCACGTTTCGCGCGGAGAACTCGAATACGTCGCGACACGCGAACGAGTTCTGGATGATCGAGCCTGAGATGGCGTTTTGCGACTTGAACGGGAACATGGATGTCGCGGAGGAGCTCGTAAAATATTTGATCCGGGACGTGCGCGTGAATTGCCCCGAGGAAATCGAGCTGTTCGGTAAGTTTGTCGACAAGGGGCTCATTGCGCGGCTGGATTTCGTGCTGGATCGGCCCTTTCAGCGCATCAGCTACACGGAAGCGGTGGAGTTGCTGCGCGCGAACGGGCAGAGTTTCGAGTTCCCGGTGGAATACGGAACAAACCTGCAATCGGAGCACGAGCGCTGGCTCACGGAAAAGCACTTCAAGTGTCCGGTGACGGTCTTCAATTATCCGAAGGAGATTAAGCCGTTCTACATGCGGCTGAACGACGACGGGAAAACGGTCACGGCGATGGATGTGCTCGTCCCGGGAATTGGCGAGATCGTGGGTGGCAGCCAGCGCGAAGAGCGTCTCGATGGGCTCGAAGCAAACATGCGCCGGCACGGGTTAGACCCGGCGGATTACAAATGGTACCTGGACCTGCGACGCTACGGGACGGTGCCACATGCGGGCTTTGGCCTCGGGTTCGAGCGCATGCTCATGTTTGTGACCGGCGTTCCAAATATCCGGGATGTCATTCCCTTCGCGCGGACTCCGGGCAGCGCCGAGTTCTAGCTTGCAGGGCGTTTCTGCGAAACGCCTGGCGTCTGACACAGACGCCCTACAATTTCGCTTCGGCCGAGTTGAACGCGAATTTGTAGGGCCAATCTTCAGGCTCTGATACCGACCCGGCGCGAACTGGGTTCTGGCGGAGATACTCCCATTTGTCAGAGAGCGATTCATCGGATCAGAGCAAGCGAGCAAAACAGCCCTCCTGCCATCGCGAGGTCATCTCATGTGCGCCTTCGCCGTTTGATACAGGCGATCTACAATATTCCACCTTGAACCAGCGTTTGAACCACTTCGAGAAAGCGGCGACTGATCCTCCCGGGTCTAGCGGAGCTGCAAGAAGGTCCAAGTGATCGGGCATCGCAATGGCCGCGAACACATGCCAGTGATCAAGGCGCTTAAGAATATTGAGACAAAGCTCCCAGGCTCTGGGATTCGCCAGGACGGATTTCCGCTTCTGCGCGCAGAAGGTAACAAAATAGACCGTAGTCTGTTCCCACGCTAGCCAGTCGGGAATACGCGACGGGCGCGCCATTCTGCAATTGTAGTTCTGCGAAACGCCAAGGCGAAAGTCTTAGCGGGTTGGCGTTGACACAGACCTCCTACAAAACCGCCGCTCCGCCTATCTCCTGCCCTGCCCCGGCCGGTAATCTTCCTCGGCCGCTTCGAACGCCTTCTCCAAGCCAACCATGTCTTCGCCCGGACGTAAGTTGTCGAAGGCTTCGGATTCGCGCTTGAGCTCTTCCTCGGAGTAGTTCGCTGCCTTAATCGAGAGGCCGATGCGACGCTCGACTTTGTCGACCTTGATTACACGCGCTTCCACTTCCTGGCCGACTTTGAGGAAGTCCTTCACCTTCGCGACGTGGTCTTCGCTCAGCTGTGAGATGTGCACGAGGCCGTCGATCTCATCCTGCAACTGCACGAACGCACCAAAGCTCGCCAGTTTCGTTACTTTCCCGGTGACCAGATCGCCGATCTTGTACTTCCGATCGATCTCCTTCCAGGGATCGTCGCTCAGCTGTTTGATACCAAGGCTGATGCGCTGGTTGGTTTTGTCGATGTCGATGACCTCTGCCTCGACCTCATCGTTCTTCTTAAAGACTTCTGAGGGATGATTGATCTTCCGGGTCCAGCTCAAATCCGAGACGTGGATCATCCCGTCGATTCCATCCTCCAGTTCCACGAACGCGCCATATGCGGTCATGTTACGGATCTGGCCTTTCACCATGCTGCCGATCGTGAACTTCTTCTCGATCTCGTCCCAAGGATTAGCTTCCAGCTGGCGCAAGCCTAACGAGATCTTCTGTTCTTCCTTGTTCACGCCGAGGACGACGGCTTCGACCGCTTGGCCCTGCGTGAGCACGTCGGAGGGACGCATGATGCGCTTGGTCCAGGACAACTCGGAAACGTGGATCAGCCCCTCGACACCATCTTCCAATTCCACAAAGGCGCCGTACGGAACCAGGTTCGTGATCGTGCCTTTGACGCGCTGACCAGCGGGGAACCGTTCTTCGATCTGATCCCACGGGTTCTTCTGCGTCTGTTTCAGGCCGAGCGAGACGCGCTCTTTCTCTTTGTTGATGTCCAAAACCACCACTTCCAGCGGCTGGCCCACCTTGAGTAACTCGCTCGGATGCCCGAGCCGGCCCCACGTCATGTCCGTGATGTGGAGCAAACCGTCCATGCCATCCAAATCGATGAACGCGCCGAAGTCGGTCAGGTTTTTGACGTAGCCCTTCACCATATCGCCGACTTTCACGCTCTCGATGAATTTCTGGCGCTTCTCGCTTCGCTCCTGCTCGATCAGTTCGCGGCGGCTGAGGACGACGTTCTTCCGGTCGTCGTTGATCTTAACAATCTTGAAGTCGTAGGTGTTGCCGACGAACTGCTGCAAATCTTTCGGCGGAATGATGTCGATTTGCGATGCGGGCAGAAACGCCTCGACGCCGATGTTCACCATCAGGCCGCCTTTGACCACGGACTTCACTTTGCCTTTGATCAACCCGTCGCCGGCGAAGACGCTCGCGATTTTGTTCCAGTTCTGGCGGTAAGCGGCCTTCTCTTTCGAGAGAATGACCATGCCTTCATCGTTCTCGAGCCGCTCGAGCAGGACCTCCACTTCCTCCCCCACTTCCATCAAGTCGATGTCATCGAACTCGTGCGCCGGAATGATGCCTTCCGATTTGTAACCGATGTCCACCAGGACTTCGCGGGGCCGGATTTCGAGGACGCGCCCCTTGACGATGCTTCCTTCCTTGAATTCGCGAAAGGACTTCGCGAGCAGTTCCTGCATTTGTGGCATAACGGTTCCTGTTTTTCCTGGTGGCGCGCGGCCGGTTTCCTGTCGAAGCGTCGGCGCCAATCGCCGTGCTTTCCCGCAGAAAGGGGTTGAACATTAGTCATGTTCCAAGTGCAGGTCAACTAAGGCACGGCAGTGCGTATCCCTGCGAATCGTGCCAAAGCTCGCCTCTTAGAAAATCGGACACGCGTTCTCTACAGTTCTGCCAGATGGAGAGCAGGCAAGTTGACGGCTTCGCGGAAATCGTGTCGCTTGGAGGTGTCGCCATGAGCAAGTTTCTCCGCATTCTTCTCCTCTCATGCGCGGCAATTTCGCCGCTGCTCTATGCGGCTTCCCCAGCGGAGCAGCAGGTCGCGGAAGCGGTCAAGGCGCCCGGCCTGAGCGTTGTCCATCTTTGGGCCCCGTGGTGTTCGAATTGCCAGGCGGAGATGAAGAGCGGCGGCTGGTCGAAGATGATCGCTGAGAACCCGGAGACGAAGTTCTTTTTCGTCTCAATTTGGAACGCTGGCGAAGATGGGCGCGCCATGCTGAAGAAGTTCCAAATCGGCGATCAACCGAATGTCACAATCGTGGCCGATTCCGGTCCGCGTCGCGGCGACGATAAGATCAAGCGCTTTCTCGATTTGCCCGTGAGCTGGATTCCAACCACCTGGATTTACAAGGGCGGTGATCTTCGTTATGCCTTGAACTATGGCGAAGTGAGCTTCCCGGTGCTGCAACAATTTCTGAAGGACAGCAATTCCGAGTGGTCACACTCAAGCGAGACGGCGACAAATTGAAGAGCGCAAATGAGCTCGGCGACGCTGGCGGCGGCCACTTCAGGTACGGTTAGATTTCGTCTCGCGGGCGGTGCGCAGCCTCTGATCCTCGTTCCGGTTCGCGTGAACGATCACGGGCCGTTTGAATTTATTCTCGATACCGGAGCCGGCACATCGTTGCTCGCGCCGGAACTCGCAAATTCGCTTGCGGTCAAGAGCATCGGCTCGAAGCAGGGACATACGGCCGGCGGCGCAGTCGATGTGCTTCTGGCGAATGTGGATTCGATTGCGCTCGGCGATGTCCGGCGGGAGAACATCGATGTCGGGATTACCGATTTGAGCATGATCGGCCGCGCCGTCGGAGCGCAGCTCGATGGTGACCTCGGCTACAATTTCCTCAAGCATTTCCGTCTCTCGCTCGATTTTCACGCTTTGGAACTCAGGGTCCATGATCCCTGCCGCGTGGAGCAGTTCGGACCTCCGCGGGGAACGGAGCTCTCGATGCGGCTCGCGCATCCTTCCAAGCCGCTGATCCTGATTGAGACTTTCGTGAGTGATCGCGGCCCCTTTCAGTTCGCCATCGATACCGGCACTTCGACCACCGCCATTTCTCCGGAACTCGCGCGCGCGCTTCATTTGCAGCCGTTCCCGTTTGGCGCGGCCACGACTGGCGGTGCGCAAATTCAACTGACGGCGGCACAGGTCTCTTCATTGCGAGTCGGCCGCGCCGAGCTGCGCGACGTCCACGTCGTGATCGGCGAGTTCCTTGCCATGCTGAGCACCGTGGCCGGTGCCAAATTGGATGGAATCGTAGGTTACAATTTTCTGCGAAACTATAAGGTGGTAATTGATTACCCTAACGAATCGTTCCGGCTCGAATAAGATGCTCGCCACCGAAATCCTCGCCGCTGAAGCCTCCCGCGGAAAGCCTCCAGCCATTCTCCAGCTCATCGGAGACACACCGCTGATCGAGGTTACGCGAATGGATGTCGGGCCGTGCCAGCTCTTCTTAAAACTGGAAAATCAGAACCCGACCGGCTCGATCAAGGATCGCGTTGCGCTTGCGATGATCGAAGCCGCGGAGCGCGAAGGTTTGTTGCAGCCGGGGGGCACAATCATTGAAGCCACGGCCGGCAACACCGGCCTCGGCCTCGCACTGATTGCTTCGGCGAAAGGCTACCGGATCATCCTCGTTATTCCCGACAAGATGTCGCAGGAGAAAATTTCGCATGTGCGGGCGCTCGGGGCCGAAGTGCGGATTGTCCGCTCCGACGTCATGCGCGGCCATCCCGAGTACTACCAGGACGTCGCAGCCCGTCTCGCGGCCGAGATCCCCGGCGCATATTACGTGAATCAGTTTAGCAACCCGGCGAATCCGGAAGCGCACGAACGTTCCACTGGTCCGGAAATTTGGGAGCAGATGCGCCATGACGTCGATGCCTGCGTCGTTGGTGTCGGTTCGGGTGGAACAATCACGGGACTGAGCCGCTTCTTCAACCGCGTTCGCCCACGCCGCGGGGTGGAGATGATCCTGGCCGATCCGGAAGGCTCAATCCTCTACGAGTACGTCAAGACCAGACAACTCGTCGAGGCTGGCAGCTGGGCCGTGGAAGGCATTGGCGAAGACTTC
>JACCTI010000057.1 GCA_013812515.1 Chthoniobacterales bacterium | reverse complement strand
AAAGGTGAAATCCCGCCCAACTCGATTACTAGCCTTAACAGGCGGGGCCGTCCGGTTGCCGCTAAAAAAGACTGTAGATGAACGGCGCAAGCGCGGAGCCTTGCGCGAGCGCAAGCAATCCACCGAGCGCCACGAGCAGGATCAGGATTGGAGCGAGCCACCACTTCTTGCGCACCCGTAAGAAACTCCAAAGCTCGCGCAGGATGGAAATTTTGCCGGCCACCATCTTTCTCTAGCGTGCGCTCTCCTCCGCGCAACGGTTTAGAGCATCTGCCAGATACGTTGTAGCCGGGAGCGTTGACCCCGCGGCGGCGCCTCGCGGAAGCAAACCCGGTTACGCCGGACAGCGGAGGCCATCAATACTGCTTCTCGTAGTCGGCCAGCGATCTTCCCTCGGCCGAGCGCGTTGCCCAATAGCTGGACTCTCCCGCCTTGAACGCGAGATCGAGCGACGGCTTTGCGAACAGCCGCTGCAAAAGGCCGAGGGGCGTTAGGACCAGAAAAAAAACGATTGTGAGGATTACGTTTGTCATCACCCATCCCATTGCGATCGCGAGCGTCATCCACACTCGATGAACTGCCGTCAGCCGGGTGGGAGCAATCACTGCCACCAGGAGAA
The DNA here is from genome assembly GCA_013812515.1 of Chthoniobacterales bacterium. Classification (GTDB taxonomy): domain Bacteria; phylum Verrucomicrobiota; class Verrucomicrobiia; order Chthoniobacterales; family UBA10450; genus JACCTI01. Next base: position 3,562 of record JACCTI010000057.1, on the reverse strand, counting down.
GAACCACCCCGAGTATCGCAAGGGGCCAACCGGCGAGTCGATGCCGCCATAGAAACAGAACGCCTAACAACAGCAGCGCCGTTCCCACCGTCATTCCGAAACGGCGCAAGGCGCGCGCTGATGTGTCGAGGGCGCGAAGCTCGTCCCTAATCCGCGGCATATGCTTCCTGCACGTTTATCGGCTCCGGAATGTCCTGTTCTGACTTGCTCAAGAGAAAATTGCCGAGCACGAGATAGTCCATGTTCGTGCGTAGGAAGCAGCGAACTGCGTCCGCCGGCGTGCAGACAGGCGGTTCGCCGCGCACGTTGAAAGAAGTGTTCACCAGGACCGGACAACCGGTGATTTGCTGAAATGCCTGCAACAACTTATGGAATCGCGGATTCTGTTCCACCGAGACGGTCTGCACGCGCGCGGAGTAGTCCACGTGCGTGACGGCGGGAATGACCGACCGCTCCGCTTTAAGCCTCTCGAGAAAGCTGGAGTGTTCGTTAGGTATACTTGCGCAGCGTTTCGTCTCTCGCACTGGAGCCACGAGCAACATGTAGGGGCTCTCGCGATCCAGCTCGAAGAAATCCGAGACGGATTCGCGCACAACGGAAGGCGCGAACGGACGGAAGCTCTCGCGGAATTTGATCTTGAGATTCAACGTCTCCTGCATCGTGCGCGAACGCGGGTCGCCCAGAATCGAGCGATTCCCTAGAGCGCGCGGACCGAATTCCATTCGACCTTGGAACCAGCCGACCACCTTGCCTTCGGCCAGTAATTCCGCGACGCGCGACACCAGATCGTCTTCTGCCAACTCCTCGTGAGGCATCGCCGCGTTGCGCAGAAACTCGCCCGCATCAAACTCGGGACCGAGGAAGGCGTCCTGCATCATATCTCTTCCCTTCGTTGAGACGGTGCGCGGCCGACCTTGATGGTGATGCCATCCGAGAAGCGCTGCGCCAACCGCGCCGCCGGCGTCGCCCGCAGCTGGTTGGATCCAAATCTCTTCGAAGATCCCGTCTCGCACGATGCGGCCATTCCCGACGCAATTCAGCGCTACGCCGCCCGCGAGACATAGTCGCGTCGAACCGGTGAGCTTTTGCGCATGCCGCGCGATGCACAGCATTGCTTCCTCGGTCACGTCCTGAACGGAGCGCGCGAGATCCATATGACGTTGCGTCAGTTCGCTCTCCGGCTGTCGCGGCGGGCCACCGAAGAGCGCATCGAATTTGCGATTCGTCATGGTCAACCCCGCCATAAAATCGAAGAAGCGGAGATTGAGATGAAAGGAACCGTCATCTCTTAGATCGATCAGTTCCGACAAGATGAGATCGTGGTAGCGCGGCGTGCCGTAGGGTGCCAGACCCATCATTTTGTATTCGCCGGAGTTCACGCGAAAGCCGAGGTAGTAGGTAAAGGCGGAGTAGAGCAGGCCTAACGAGTGCGGAAAGCGCATCTCCGCCAGCAGCTCCACCTGGTTCCCGGCGCCATGCCCGATACTCGTGGTGGTCCATTCGCCCACGCCGTCGATCGTGACGATGGCTGCCTCTTCGAAGGGCGATGGGAAGAAGGCGGAAGCCGCGTGGGATTCGTGATGCTCCGGAAAGACAATCGGCCCGTCAAAGCGCAGCTCGTTCGCGAGCGTCTGCTTGATCCAGATTTTTTCTTTGATCCAGACGGGCATCGCCAGCAGGAACGAGCGCCATCCACGCGGAGCACACGCCATGTAGGTGGAGAAGAGCCGGTCCGCCTTCAGGAACGGCTTCTCGTAAAACGCGACCAGATCGAGCGAGCCCCGCGCGTGCGTGAGACAGTAATCAATCGCGTGTCGCGGAAAGCTGGAGTCATGTTTCACCCTCGTGAAACGCTCCTCCTGCGCAGCGGCCACGATTAAGCCATCACGCACCAGACAGGCGGCACTGTCGTGGTAGAACGCGGAAATCCCGAGGATGTTCACGGCGCCAATTGGAGAAACTTCGCTACCTCCCGTGCGGCGATCTCGTGACCCGCTTCGTTCCAATGCGTGTCGTCTGGAAAGAAAACTTCGCGCCCCGCGTCGACCTCGCCTTGCAAGGCCGGCGTGAGATCAACCATCGGGATTTTGTTCTCCGCACAAAAATCGCGCAGGAGTTCATTCCCGTCGAGTCGATGCGCGCGCACGTCCTCGGCGCGGAGCGGCATGTTGTTGTAGCGGCAGTAGAAGTCGATCGCCTCCTGCACCTTCCCGGGAGGGAAGGTCCGCTCGACGAGCGGCCAATAGACCTGGTCCTTCGAAGGAACAAACATGAGCACGAACGTGGTGCCGTTCGCTTCGCATTCGAGTTTCATTTGCAACAATGCCTTGCGCGTAATCTCCCAACCGCGGGTCGCGGCGATTACGGCGCGTGGCGTTCCAAGCTTCTGCAGATACGGCGGCAAGAACGCGAACTGCAACGTGCGGCCGTTCAGTGGAACGGTGAACATCCCGCGGTCGAAGCGCGGCTGATCCGACGGCGGGGCGGCGCTCTTCGCTTCCACCGAGCCGCCGTGGAGCCGAGCGGCGATTGATTCCGTTTCGACGCGCAGAATCGTCCAGAGATAAAGCGTCTCGTATCGCCGGAAGGAGGCAATCAGCTTCGGTCCGGTCAAACCTTCGCCGAGCCGGTGCTGGCCGCGTTCCCACTCCTCGAAGACCTCCGCATCGTGCAGATCGTTGCCGGCGAAAAAAGCCAGGAGGGCCCAGCGCGGCTTGTGTCGCAGCGCGAAATCCTGCAGGACGTAAAGCTCCTGTTGCGGACCGAAACCCGAGGTCCCGTAGTTCTGTACGGCGCGCCCGGTCAATTGCTCGAGCCGCGCCGGCCACGTCTCTTCCACGGCGGAGGTCGTGCCGTCGGTGAATGAATCGCCCAGCGCTGCGACGTCGATCTTCTCGCGCACCGTGGCATTGCGAAATCCTTCCGCGTCCGTCCGAATCGGAAAACGATGCACGCTTGCGCGACTGGCGTCCTTCGGGATGAAACCGAGCCGCGCGATGTCCCCATGCCGCCACTCCGCGAAGGTCTCGAGGTTTGGCTTCAAACGCATTTTGTATCTCGCCGGGTCGATCCAGCGCGCGTCGTTACCGATCAGCCCGAGTTCCGCGCGCGCCGCGATGATGACGCCGGGCAGCTGTAAGCGGAATTTCCCGAGCAGCGCTTCGGTCGCGCCTAACGAGAGCAAGACTACGATCACGAGCGTCGCCCATTCCGCCACGTGCCGCTTTCTTGCCATGATTGCGGACCCCGCCGTAAAGACGAGCGCCAGACCGGCCGCGACATAAATCGGCCAGAGAAAGATCGGGCGAACGAGTCGCAAATCGAACAACTCCAAAGCGCCGTGGTTGACCAGTTCCAGCTCACTGCGGCCATGCGGCAAAGCGATGGAAATCTTCTTTGTTTTCTTCGGATCAACCACGATCAGCAACTCTCGGTTCCCATTGCGGACGCTGTAAAATTTAAGCGTCGCCTTGCCCTTTGGCTTCACGTCACAAAGGAGTCTGTGCGGAACGCGCAGATCAACGGGAAAAACCAGATGTGCATCGTCGCGCAGGATAATCTG
>JACCTI010000382.1 GCA_013812515.1 Chthoniobacterales bacterium | reverse complement strand
CCAAAAGTGGCGACCACCTGGTCGATGCGATCGGAGGAAGCGTGCGGAATGGCGATCCCAAAACCGATACCGGTGCTCATCGTCTCTTCACGTTGCTTCAGCGAGGCGAGGATGCTCTCGCGGTCCTCCGGTTTGATGCGGCCTTGACTAACGAGAAGATGGATTAGCTCGACGATGGCCGGCCATCGCTCCGTGGCCTTCATCTCCGGAATGATCTGCTCGGCAGATAATAGGCTGGCCAACGACATGCGGTTCCGATTTGGGACGCCAAGCTTACTGTGAGCCCTTCGGATGACAAGCGGGGATTTGGGCTCCTGCAAGACCCGGTAACGCAGAGTCGAGCCGAGGATTTGTTGAATCCAAACAGCGCTTATCCTGCATCTCAAAAGCAGATGAAGACTTTCCCGCGGCTGTGTAATCACACGCCGAAGCTGCGTCCCAAACCCGGTACCGCGAATCCCGCAGCCGATACGTCTGAGATTTTTCGTGCCGTGCGGAGCTTCCCGCCAAAGATCGCAATTCCAGCTATTTACAACTTATCGGACGCGCTGGCATGCCGTTTGCATCAAGACTCAACCCGTTAACCTCAACTACTCCAATGAACGCCAATATTACCACATCAGAAGAATTCGAATCGACCTATGCATTGCTTGTTCGGTCGGAAGAGAAAGAACGAAGCATCTCGGAAACCGTAATCTACCTGCTCTTGATCCTGAGCGTTGTGTTCTCGATTTGGCAAGTCGCGCAACAGCCGTTCCGTTTGCCGACGAGCTTCGTCCTGCGCGCCGCTTCGGTCGGACAGACATCCGAAATGGGAACTCAGCAGAACTCCGCCTAAGACGGTGTCAAAAATCGCAATCGGTTACGGGACATGCCAGGGAAGCGCTCTCATCCTAATCTTCTCCCCCAAGCAGAAGGAACCCCTCTCCCGGTGGGAGAGGCTTAGGGTGAGGGAATTTCGACCTTCAACCGTTTCTAACCAATCGGTCATTCGTTAGACCTTCTCGCACCGAAAACACCTTGCCTGATCTCCAGGAAAAAACGACCGGCCCGCCTCTCGGGAAACTCGTTCGTCGCGCTGATCTCGCCTTCTTCCTAACAACTCCACACATATGTTTTTCGAATCCTTCCTCCAAGACGTCCGGGTCGGTCTTCGTGTTCTGACCAAGGAGAAGACCTTCTGCATTCTGGCCGTCACGGTTCTCGCGCTCGGCATCTGCGGCGTAACGACCCAGTTCACAGTCGTGAACGCTTTTGTGCTCCGCGGCTTCTCGTTTCCACACCCGGAAGAACTGATGAGCGTTGGGTTCATCGATCCGCAGGCGACGGAGAATCAAAACAACAATGGCGCCGGGAACATCCCGTCTTCGCAAGACTACGAGGACCTGAAGGCGGCGCAGCAGTCGTTCGCAATGATGACCGGCTATCTGAACGGCTCGACCATCAACGTCACTTACAAAAACAACCCCACCCGCTATACCGGCGGCTACGTGACAGAAGACTTCTTCCGGATCCTTGGTGTTTCGCCCTTCCTCGGGCGCGACTTCACCGCGGAGGACAACAAGCCGGGCTCCGAAAAAGTGACGCTGATTGGCCACGAGATTTGGCAGCGCGACTTCGGCGCTGATCCAAACATCGTCGGTCAATCGATCAGGATTAATGGGAAAGCCGCGACGGTCATTGGCGTCATGCCGCCCAACTTTAAGTTCCCGATTGCCGAGCAGCTTTGGGTTCCGCTCTATAACGAGTTCCCGATCAAACAGCGCGACGATCCGACCGGGCTCGGGCCGCAGGTCATCGGCCGTTTGAGACCCGGCGTCAGTGTGGATCAGGCGAACCTCGAGTTCATTGAGCTGGCACGCCGTCTCTCGAAAGAATATCCGAAAAGCAACGGGCAGCTCACGTCAGCGAGTGTGCAGCCCTTGCTGAAATCTTTTGTGGGGCCGCAGCTCCGCCAGACCGTCTACGCTATGCTTGGCGCGGTCATTGTCGTTCTGCTGATTGCCTGCGTGAACGTCATGAACATGCAGTTCGGACGCGCCGCGCTCCGCGCCAAAGAACTTGCGATTCGCGGCGCGCTCGGAGCCACCCGCTGGCGCATCGTGCGGCAGATGCTGACCGAAAGCCTTCTGGTCGCCTCGTTAGGCGCGGTCGTCGGAGTGCTGATGGCCTTCTGGGCGGTCGGGCTCCTGGTGCGCGCGACGAACGCGCTGCCGTTTCCGCTCCCCTACTGGGTCTCGTTCAACATCGACGCGCCCGTGCTAATTTTCACCGTCGCGATCACACTCATCGCCACGATGGTCTCCGGACTTGTGCCGGCCTTGCTCAGCGCCCGCGCCAATCCAGCTGAAGTCATGAAAGAAGGCGGTCGGGGAAACAGCAGCCGGCTCGTGAACGCGCTCACTCGCGTCCTGGTCGTTGGGCAAATTGCCCTCACCGCGGCGCTCCTGATTGCCGCGACGCTTCAGATCAAATCCGTGCGGAATCAAACGACGGTCAACTACGGCTACGACGAGAACGCGGTCTACACCGCTCGGATGGGCCTGTTTGACGGTGATTATCCAACGCCGGAAGCGCGTCAGCAGTTCTTCGTGCGTGCCTTGCAGAGCCTGCGCACCAATCCAGTTTTCGAGAACGCCACCATGACAGATCGCTTCCGCATGACCTTCGCGAATTTCGGCCAATACGAAGTCGATGGTCAGACATACGTGACCGATCGGGATCGCCCGCGCGGCAACTCGGAAGCAGTCGCGGACAGCTACTTCACGACGCTCGGGATCAAGCTCCTGGAAGGACGGGATTTCACGATAGACGACAACGACGCCAGGCAGCCGGTGGCGATCGTGAATACGAGCTTCGCGCGGAAATATTTCGGCCACGAAAGCCCGCTCGGCCGTCGGATTCGAAATTTCAATCCCGCCAAGCCGCAGCCGTGGCGCACCGTGGTCGGCGTTGTTCCGGACACGCTCATGCAAGGGCCGTTCAACCAGGAAACCGACAGTGCCGGATTCTACATCCCGCTCCTCGGCGTTCCGCCCGCCCCGCAATTTGTCACGGTTGTGGTGCGCCCACATCGCGGCCAAAGCGCTGAAACGCTCGCGCCGCTCCTTGGCAAAGCCGTCAGTCAGATCGATGCCAATCTGCCGGTATATTTTGGTGGCACACCGGCTCGCCTTCACGACGAGATCCTTGGCGTGAATCGCATCACCGCTACGCTCTTCACGATCTTCGGCGCGGCTGCGGTTGTGTTGTCCGCGGTCGGTCTTTATGGAGTGATGAGTTTCTCGGTCAATCAGCGCACCCAAGAGTTTGGGATTCGCATGGCCTTGGGCGCTGACGCCGGCCGGATTCTCGGCATGGTCATGCGTCAGGGGGCGTGGCAATTGGTGATCGGCCTGGTCATTGGAGTGGGGACCGCGGCGTTGCTGGTCGAGATGATCGGCGCCCAGGCACTCCAGAACTTCCTCTTCAGAGTGAACCCGCGCGATGTTCTCTGGATTTATTGCGCGACGGCGGGCCTTCTTTCCGCGGTCGCAGCGGCGTCGGTTTTTCTGCCGGCGCGTCGCGCCACGCGCGTGAATCCGATCGTCGCCTTGCGCACCGAGTAGCTAACGAATGTTCGCGGCAGGCGCGGATCCGCGCTCGCTTCCTTCCACCCTGACCTGACGGTTGTAGCTGAGGACGTTGACCCCGCCTGTTTGACTGGCCCAAGCCCCCGCCGTGAAGCGCGCTGAGCATCCTTCGCCGGCTGAATGACGATTGCCCTCGCCTGCGAGCGATTCGTTCCTGTTCGTGCTTCTACATTAGGCCGTAGAGGTAGAGTACCAGCAGCGCGATCGCGAGCAGCATGGCGGTGATCCACCAGACCGTCTTGATCCCGGCTGGCTTTATCGGCGTCCCAAACTCTTCTCGCACAAATTTCTCATAATCGAACTCGTCGTCCGGCGCGGCGATGTCGTTTTCGTCTGCATCCTCGCGCCAACCGGAATTGTGATCGGCGCCGCATTGCGGGCAGGCAAGCGCGTTTGCGGGCACCTCGTCGTGGCAGACCGGACAGACTTCGGGCGGTCGCAGCCGTTTCTTCCGATTCGATTTCATCTCCTCAATTTTCGCAAATCGCCAACTCGCCGCTCCATTCGTTGACCGGTTCTCGCTGGACTGGCAACCTGCACCGATGCCGCAACGAGAGCGCTATCTTTTCGTCTGCACAAACCGGCGTGCTCCAGGACACGAGAAGGGCTCGTGCGCCGAACGCGGTTCGGAAGTGGTCCATCAAGCCCTCAAGGAGCAGGTCAAAGCGCGCGGACTCGGAAAGGTAGAGGCACGCGTTTGCGCGTCCAGTTGCCTCGATCAATGCACATCTGGTGTCACCATTCTGGTCGAACCGGACCATTTCCTTTACGGCCACGTCATGCTCGCGGATGTGCCCGAGATCGTGGAGAACCTTGCCTGCGGTTCACGGGTCGAACGCCTGGTGCTCACGGCCGCGGAATTGGAAAAGGGCTGACGCATTGCGGATTTCGCGCGTGCAGTTGGTGGTGCACATCCGATTGCAGAATGTGATGACCCGCCTCCTCCTCTTGATCGCGATCGTCTGCTGCGGCATCGCGTCCGTGCACGCCGATGAAAACGTCCGCGCTGCACAGACGCGGCTAAAAGAAGGCGGATTCTACTTCGGCGAGATCAGCGGCGACTACACCAGCGAAACTGCCGCTGCGGTGACCCGCTACCAAATCCGCAACGGCCTCCAGATTTCCGGCCGCCTCGATCCGGCGACGGCGAAGTCATTGGGCGTTGCCGTCGCAGCTTCTGCGGCTAGCGCCGAGTCGTCGCCAGCGGAGACCGGATCCGACACCTGGCGGCGTCTGCGAAAAGGCGATCCCGAATTTCTCGAGCGACAAAATACAGCGAGTGCTGCCTCCGCGCCGTCCATCGCACCCCGCGAAGCAGCTCCCGCAACCACGCCTTCGCCTCCGCCACCGGCTGTCACGACTGCCCCCGCCCCGCCGAATTCCGGCTACGAATCGACGCTTGTGCTCAGTCCTGAGCGGCTCCGCGATTACGTCGGCGCGTTCGTTCTCGCCGGTCTCGATCGGCAAATTGGCTCGGAGCTGGAGTTCTTCGGCGATCGCGTGAACTACTACGATAACGGCATGGTCGATCGCGAAAAGATCCGGCGCGATCTGGTAAGCTACGCGCAGCGCTGGCCCGACCGGCGCTTTTGGCTCGCGGGCGAACTCAAGATCGATCCGCAGGCTGATAGCCGACTGCGCGTCACCTTTCCACTTCGATTCGATCTGCGGAATGGAGAGAAGCATTCAACAGGCAAGGTGATCAAGACGCTGCTTCTTGAAGTCACGGCCGATGATCTCGAGATCGTGGCGGTGAACGAAGCAAAAGCGCGCTAGCTTTTGCAGTGGAAGTGTTGCGCGTCGGCGCACCGAGACTTCAGTTGAGGCAATGGATTCGATTCGCAGGATTAAATTGCGCTGGCTACACGGCACGCTCGGCGATGTCGGTTACCAGTTCACCAGGGTCCGTTTTGCGCCCATGGCTCCGCAAAGCTGGCAGCCGCCGATCAATGCGTTCCGTTGTGAAAAAGGCGTTCGCATCTGCGTTGATCTGGCAGGTGTCGATCGCTCGATGATCGACCTGACAGTGCAGCCGCAGCGCCTTGTCATTCGCGGAGAACGCCAGCCGCCGGAACCCAGCGATGCGCAAGGACGCGCAATCCAGATGCTGGCGTTTGAAATCGATTACGGCCCGTTCGAGCGAACCGTGGACCTGCCAGAACGGGTCAACGTAGAGGGGGCGCACGCCGAGCAAAGCAACGGGCTCCTCTGGATTAATCTGCCGTTCGACCGATGAACGACCAGCCATTCTCAGCCTTGCAATCCGGAGGCCCCCAGCCTGGCGGCGCGGCTCCGGAAAGCGGCAGCAATTCCACCAGCGGCAGGAATGCGCCCCGTATTCCGGAGACGCTTTCGATTTTGCCCATCCGCGGATTTGTCGCCTTCCCCGGAACGGTGGTGCCGTTAACCGTCAGTCGTCCCTCGTCCATCAAGTTGCTCGATGAGACGCTGCCACTCACAAAGGTCATCGGCCTGCTCAAGCAAAGGGACGAGGACGAGGAAGAGCCCACGCCTGACCATCTTCACACCGTAGGCACGGCCGTCTCCGTGTTGAAGTTGATGCGTCAACCGGACGACCGCGTTGTCATCCTGGTGCAGGGACTCCGGCGTTTCTCGGTCCGCAAGATAGTTCAAACGTCGGAATACCTGCGAGCGGAAGTGGATTTTCCCGAGTCCATCTCTCCGCCGCCTGGCAACGAATGGCAGGCCGAAGTGAACAACTTGCGGGAGAGCGCCGCGACCCTGATCGAGCGGACGCCGGATTTGCCGGACGAGGCGGGGAACGTGGTTCGCGAACTCAAAGAAGCGGGACAACTCACTGATTTCCTCGCACCGAATCTGGACATCTCGCTCGCGCAAAAACAGGCGCTGCTCGAGGAGTTCGATGTGCGCAAGCGCGTACGTGCGGTGCAGACCAGCGTTTCCTCGCAGCTCGAGATCTCGAACATCCAGCAGCGTCTCAATCAGGAGGTGCAATCGCAATTCACGGATGCACAGCGCAAGGCCTATCTCCGCGGCCAAATCAAAGCCATCCAGCGCGAGCTCGGCGAAAATGATACGGGCGCTGATGAGCAGATCGCCGCGTTGCGCACACGACTCGAGGAAGCGAAGCCGCCCGCGGATGTTTTTGCGCAGGCGGAGCGTGAATTAAAACGACTCGACATTATCCCGGCGGCCAGCCCCGAGTATTCCGTCATCGTGGGATACGTCGAGACGATCGCGAGTCTTCCCTGGTCGACGTTGAGCGAGGACAATCTCGATCTCGACAAAGCGCAGGAGATTCTCGACCGCGATCACTACGACCTCGAGAAGATCAAACGGCGCCTCATCGAATATCTCGCGGTGCGGAAATTGAATCCGACTGGGCAGGGGCCGATCCTTTGTTTGCTTGGCCCTCCGGGCGTCGGCAAAACGAGCCTCGGGCAATCCATCGCCGATGCGCTCGGCCGGAAATTTTCGCGGATGAGTCTCGGCGGAATTCGCGATGAGGCGGAGATTCGCGGGCATCGCCGGACTTACATTGGCGCGATGCCGGGACGAATCATTCAGGAGCTGCGCCGCGTCGGGACGCGCAATCCAGTGCTCATGCTGGACGAAATCGATAAAATCGGCGCGGACTTCCGCGGCGATCCCGCGAGCGCATTGCTGGAAGTTCTCGATCCGCGGCAGAACAACGCTTTTGTCGATCGCTACCTCGATGTGCCGTTCGATCTCTCGCAGATCATTTTTATCGCGACGGCAAATTTCCTCGAAGGCATTCCCGGGCCGCTTTACGACCGGATGGAAGTGCTCTCGCTGGCCGGGTACACGGAGCGCGAGAAGCTGGAGATCGCGCGCAAATATCTCCTTAAACGACAGCTTCAGGAGAATGGCCTCAGGCCGGAGCAATGCGAATGGACGGAAGAAGCGCTTCGTCAGGTTGTAACCGACTACACGCATGAAGCCGGCGTGCGTGAACTCGAACGGCAGATCGGCGCGGTCTGCCGCGGTGTGGCGGCACGCGTAGCGCGTGGCAAGACCGAGCACGTAAGCGTGACTCCTGCGCTCGTCACCGAAACCCTCGGTCCGGTGCGCTACGTGCGGGAGCAGCGCCTAACGACAAATACGCCGGGTGTGGTGACCGGGCTCGCTTACACGCCGACGGGTGGCGAAATCCTGCACATCGAGGCGACCCGTTATCCCGGAAAAGGAAATGTGACCCTGACCGGTCAAATCGGCGAGGTAATGAAAGAATCGGTGCAAGCCGCCTTAAGTCTGGTGCGAAGCCGCGACGGGGCGATCGGGGCCACTGCAGAAGATTTTCGCGAAAGCGATATTCACGTCCACGTGCCGGCCGGGGCGGTTCCGAAGGACGGACCATCCGCCGGCGTGGCGATGTTCACCGCCCTCGCCTCACTCTTCAGCAACACGCCGGTGCGTTCCGATGTCGCGATGACAGGCGAAGTGACCTTACGCGGTTTGGTGCTGCCGATTGGCGGCTTGAAAGAGAAGAGTCTCGCGGCTATGCGCGCCGGCATCACGACCGTTCTCTTTCCGAAATTGAACGAGAAAGATCTCGTCGATGTTCCAAACGAAGCGAAGGAGAAGATTCACTTCATTCCGGTCGCGAACGTTGACGAAGTTCTGGCCAACGCGCTCGATCGCAGCGGAGTCGCCCCGCCGCCAGCTGTAGTCTAACGATCGCCGAAAAGGAGAAAGTCTAACGAGTAATATCCGGGCCCGAGCAGGATCAGCACAATCATCAGGATGGCAAGGTTCAGCGCATATTCGTTTCCCGGCGGGTTGTTCGTGACCAAATAACCACCGCCTTTGTGCCCCAGGAACGCCGCGACCGACATCGCCAGGAAACAGAAGAACGCGGCGATCCGCGTGCCGAGTCCCGCGGCGATAAGCGTGCCTCCGAGAAGTTCCGTCACCATGGCCGCGCGAGCTTGTAATTCAGGGAATGGCAGGCCCAGAGCCTTCAGCCAGGAGCCGAACCCGGCCAGGTTTCCGGGACCGACGATGCCCAATTTACCGAGGCCATGGACGACGAAACAGAGGCCGAGCGCGATTCGAAAAATTAGAATCGCGACATCGATCATCGTGCCGCTGGAGTGAAGGAAAAACTGCGGAAGGCTCACGCCTCACTATTTGCACCTAAACGCGTCTTGTGGTCGAGAACGGAATCCCGGCACGCCAATCGGCTGGCGCGAGCGCAACCTGCCGCGGGGAATGTTGCCGCAGGTTAGATCTTAGTTGCCTAACCAGTTTACTTCGCGCCCCGGTAAAGCATCTCGCGATTTCCGGGGCGGCTTGCTGATTAAGGCGCGCGCAGGGTCGAACCAGCTCTACCGTGCGATACTCCTCCCGTGAAACTCCTTCGCCGTTCGTGTCTGCCCTCCTGGCCCAAGCTGCTCGGCACCGCGGCCGTGAGCGGGGTCGCCACGCTCCTCGTCGCGCGGAATTTTTTCCCAACGGAAAAGAAAGTCGGGCACCGCATCCATGCCGACTACAGCGCGGGCGACGACGTCTTCGCGCGCACGATGGGACAATTGCTCGGCCCACCGCTCCTGGAAGGAAACCGCGTCGCCACGTTTGAAAACGGCGAGGAGATTTTCCCTGAGCTTTTGCGCGCAATTCGCTCGGCGGAACGGACGATCACGTTCGAGAATTTTCTCTGGCGCGAAGGCGAAGTTACCGATGCATTTGCCGAAGCGCTCGCCGAACGCGCGCGTGCCGGAGTCACCGTCCACTTCTTGCAGGATGCGCTCGGTTGCGATGCATTGCACGGCCGCGCCATGAACCTCCTGCGGCGTTCGCCGGTCGAGCTGGAGATCTTCCGCTTCATGAAGCTGACGATGAACTTCCGCACGCATCGCAAGCTGCTCGTGATCGATGGTCGCACCGGCTACATTGGGGGCACCGGGATCGCGGACGATTGGAAAGGAAATGGCCGGATGCGCGGATTTTGGCGCGACTCGCATTACCGGCTGGAAGGTCCGGCGGTGGCGCAGATGCAGCAGGCGTTCATGGACAATTGGCTGCAAACGCGGACCACGTTGCTGCACGGCGATCCTTATTTTCCGAAGCTCAAGCCGATAGGCGAAGAGATGTGCCAGGTGTTCAAAAGCTCCGCCGGGGAAGGCTCCGATAGCGGTCGCCTCATGCTGCTCGTCTCGATCGCGGCGGCGCGGCGACACATCCGGATCGCGAATGCCTATTTTATTCCCGATCAGCTTTGCCTGCAAACGCTCGTGGAAGCATGTCGCCGCGGGGTGAAGGTGGAGATCATCACGCCGGGTCCCGATATCGATGCGCAGACCGTGCGCGCCGTGGGGAAAATGCGCTGGCGGCCGCTCTTCGAAGCCGGGGCGCGCTTCTTTGAATACCAGCCCGCGCGCTTTCACTGCAAGTATCTGCTCGTCGATGACGTCTGGGCATCGGTCGGCTCGGCTAATCTCGACAACCGTTCCCTTTCGCTGAACGAAGAGGCAAACCTGAACGTGCTCGACCGGA
>JACCTI010000032.1 GCA_013812515.1 Chthoniobacterales bacterium | reverse complement strand
TTGTGCTCTGTCTTGCCAGCAGCGGGTGACCCAGCCGCGGGTGTGGTGACGGTCTCAGTCCTTTGTTCACACGCCGCCAGGAGAGCGGCACCAGCTAAAACGCAGATATATTTTTTCATATGATAGGGTTGCCCGTTGCGGGTCACAGTGGAATCGAACCGGCTGACTCATCCGGCCTTCCCGTAACTCGATCTTCATTAGCCGCTTGGGGACCAGGCGGCCATCAGAATGCCGGCTCGTATTCGAGCCCGTGCGCCTCGCCCACTGCTTGCAAAGTTAGACGCGCATCGCGCGTGTTAATCCCGCCAGTCAGCGCCGGCTGCTTCTGGCAGGCGCCTTCCAATCCGCGATCGGCCAGTAATTCCACATACCGCGCCGTCGCGTTGCTGAGCGCTTGAGTCGAAGTGCGAGCGTATGCGCCTGGCATGTTCGCTACGCAGTAATGCGTCACACCTTCCTCCACGTAAATCGGGTCGTGATGCGTCGTGGGGCGCGATGTTTCCGCGCAGCCGCCCTGGTCGATCGCGATATCGACGAAAACGCTACCGGGTTTCATCTTCCGCAACATTTCTCGCGTGACCAGCTTCGGCGCTTTCGCACCGGGCACAAGGACGGCGCCAATGAGCAGGTCCGTTGTCGGCATAAGCTCCGTCAGGTTCGCTTCGTTCGAGTAAAGCGTATTCGCGTTCGGCATCGTGAGATCAAGGAAGCGCATCCGCTCACCATCCACTTCGAGGATTGTCACATCCGCGGCGAGACCCACTGCCATCCGTGCCGCGTTCACACCGGAGGTCCCTCCGCCAATCACGACAACTCGCCCAGGCAAAACCCCCGGCACGCCGCCGAGCAGGACGCCATTGCCCCCATTGTGTTTCGCCAGATAATATGCGCCCATCACGACCGACATGCGCCCCGCGATCTCACTCATTGGCTCGAGCAACGGCAGCTTGTTCCCGACTTGGATCGTCTCGTAGGCAACGCCGGTCACGCCCGACTGCAGCAGCGCTTCCGTCAGCGGTTTGCTCGCGGCGAGGTGGAGATACGTGAACAGAATCTGCCCCTTCCGCAGCAATCCATACTCTGCTTGCAACGGCTCTTTCACCTTCACGATCATCTCGGCCTGGCGGAAAAGATCTTCCGCCGTGTCGATGATCTTCGCGCCGACCGAGGTGTAATTTTCGTCAGAGTAACCCGCGCCAACGCCGGCGTTTTTTTGCACGAGAACGGTGTGCCTGCGACGCGACAAAGTGGACGCAGTGGCTGGCACTAAACCAACGCGATGCTCCTGCTCCTTAATTTCCTTCGGAACGCCGATGATCATCCCGGAAGTGAAGAGTGACGGGTGCGGAGTGACAAGTGATAATGCGCGCCGGCGAGTCTTTTCTCGTCAGAGAGCGCCCGAAACTTTGCGCTCAGTTCAGAGACGGATCGTCCGGTGCCGCGGCCAGCAATTTATACCACGGACCAAGACCGCGCATGATGTCGAACCAAAGCTTTGGCAGCCGGTCGGGCGTGAGCGCAGCGCGACTCGGTTTTTGCAGAATCCACGCGTTTTGTTTCATCTCCGCTTCGAGCTGTCCCGCACTCCAGCCCGCATAACCGACAAAGGCACGGACGGAGGAAGGATCGTCGTCGGCCCGCTCGTGCGCTTCGCCGAGATCGACGTTGTGGTTCAACTTCAACCCATTCGCGTCTTCCCATTCGAAAGCCGCGAACATCAGTTGGTTCTTCCCGACCGGTCCGCCGAGGAAGACCGGCACATCGGCGAGCCCTTCTGGTGGAGTCTCGCGAACAAGATCGCAAACATGTTTGTCGAGGGGCCGATTCAGGATCACCCCCATCGCCCCGTCGTTTGCGTCATGCGCCGAGATGAAAAGCACCGCCCGGCGAAAATTAGGGTCCATCATGTTCGGGTGTGCGATCAGCAACGAACCCGTCAGATTTTGCGGCACCTGGCCTCTGCGGTTACGCATGTAAAAACTAGAATACAAACGGAGATTCTCCGCAAGGGGCAAGCCTGCGCGCCCGGTCACCTAACGTGCCCTCAGAGTTCCGCCTACCAGCTCAAATGTCGGCCCATCGATCTGCTCTTTCTGCCACGTCATGCTCGTCGCGGTGACAAGCTTCTGCGCATGGGCGGGGAGCGCGCGAAGCAATCGATTGCGGCGTTCCGGGTCGAGTTCGCCGAAGATGTCGTCGATCAGGAGCAACGGCGCAGCGCCTTGTTCCCTTTCGAAAACGCGCGCCTGGGCGATTTTCAAAGCCAGAGCGACGGTTCGCTGTTGACCTTCTGAGGCGAACGGCCCGGCTGCCCTGTCGTCCACGAGGAGAGTGATGTCATCGCGATGCGGCCCCACCACGGTCTGCCGCAAGCGCAGCTCCTGCGCGTGCGATCGCGCAAGATCCTCCGCGAAGTCCGCTGCATTACCCGGCGCGCACTTGAGGGTCAACGTCTCCTGCGATCCGCTGATTTCACGGTGCGCGTCCGAAGCGAACGGCGCCAGCCGGTGAAGAAGGCTTGCGCGCAGAGCCGAGAGCTTCGCGCCATGTTCCAGCAGCGGCGGATTGTATGCAGCCAGCTCGCGCAGCTTTGATTGCGGCGACTTCAGCAGCGCATTGCGTGAGCGCAGGGCGCGTTCATAGGCGCGCAATGTGGCGCGATAGCTCGCTTCGAGTTGCGTGCCGAGGAAATCGAGGAAACGCCGCCGGAATTCCGAGCCGCCCCGAACCAGTTCGCTGTCCGAGTTCGCAAGCGAAACGACGCGCCCGATCTGCAGATACTCCGCGGCACTCCGCTGCTCCACCTGGTCGAAGGCCAGCTTCCGGCGCAATGAGCTGTAGCGAAACTCAAGCCAGTGATCATGGCAGCGTCCTGCCACGCCGAACGACTTCTCCCCCAGCCTGACGAGAGGCGCGAGAGTCGAGCTGCGCTGGGATTGCAAACGCAGGAGAACGCAAGCCGCTTCCAGAATCGAGGTCTTCCCCTGGCCGTTCTGCCCAAGGAAAAAGTTATAGCGCGGAGCGAAACGGACGCGCAGCGCTTCGAAACATCGGAAATTCCGCAGCTGCAATTCCGTCAACATCCGAAACCTTCTGGGCCGGATCGCGAGCTCAGTGGTGTCGCATCTCTCGGCGCGCCCTCATCGGAGATAGTCGCGCTCCTGCTCACGCTCCTGCTCCTGCTCCTGCTCCCGAATCGCGCTCGCGTTCGTTCTCGTATTCCGTGCAGCAATTCCCGGGGTGCCAGTCGCAGGGACCAACCCTCTCGTAGCGAACGCCGACGTGCATCGCGTGAACCTAGGACAATACCCCGGCGGATCGCAAACCTTGGGGAAAAATCGGTTGCGACCGTTAGGTTGTTCGCGTACCTCGTCGCAGTTTTGGACGATTGTTCTGGGGGGAACAGCCGCCCTTCACGTCCTTCGGGCGTGGGGGGCGGTACTTTTTTGGGCTGATCGCATGAACCGGGAGCCACATCGGCGCGAACGGAGGTTTTCCTGGCCGCTTGCCTTCACCCTCTTCGCTTTAATCGCGGCGCTACTGGTCGCGCTCCTGTTTTGGCGCCTCGAATCGTGGCCAATGCGGACTGCGCAACAAGGCAGCGCCGAGCTGGAACGGCTCGGGACTAAGGTGCGCGATGCCTTCGTCGACCTCGCGCAATTGCAACCGCGGGTCACGATCAATAACCGCGTCTATTTTGAGAAAACTTCGGCCGTCGCGGAGCTGGCCACCCTTTCGCGACGGGTCGAAGTGGAACACGAGTTTGAGCACACCTGGGCCGGCAGCACGAAACGCGTGAAGCTTCACGGCACATTCAACGTGAAGGCCGGTTTCGACTTGCGGCAGAACGTCTCTGCCGACGTGCGAGAAGATTCCATCGCAGTGCAACTCCCGCACGCCACGATTCTCGGCGTAGAGCAGGAACAGGTAGAGGTGCTCGAATTAGAGAACGGTTTCTGGAATCGCATCTCCGCGGAGGATCTGCAGAGCGAGCTGGCGCTTCTTCCGAAACTCGCGCGCGAGAAGGCGGAAATGAGCGGCCTCACGAGCGAAGCGGAAGCCGCTTTGCGGAAGCAGCTCGAGGAACGGATTGGGGCCGCAAAGCCGCTCAAGCTCCTCTTCGAAGTCGCACGTCGCAAAGAGTAGCAGGAGCGGCATGGCGGTGCTGTAGCCGCCCCGCTGTGTCGGGGCGTTCAATGGTGAACACGGCGACGCAGCGCCGTGGCTACAGTGCGTAGTAACTGAAACAGCTTCTCAAGAAGCCAAAACGGCTTCGGTGCCGTTCACGCAAGTTGTAGAGGCGTCTGTGCCAGACGCCTGCCTCAGAACGCAACGCGTTCTTGCGTGGATTCGATCTCCGGCAGACGCGCTACTCACGTTCTGCGCGGTCTTAGCCACTGCTAAAGCCAGCGCGCGAGCCGTTCCTTCAATTCGGCTGTTGGCTGCACGCGGAAATCGGCCCCGGCGTCGAGCCGCAGCATCTCTCCGTTCGCCCGCTCAAAGAGCAACTGGACACTCGCCGGGCCGGGGAACCTCGAGAGAATCTGCCGCACGTCCTGCAATTCTGACGTGGTCGCCGCGGGCGAGAAACGCAGCACGACGGTGGCTCCGCTATTTCCATTCGCCGGGATTTGCGGGAAGCCATTCGGTTGCGTTCCGCTCGAAAGGGCTGCGACCAATACCTTCACCTTTTGCGCAGTCGCGCGCACAGTGTCGTCGCGTTTGTCGAGCGTCCCCTGAATGGCGACCACTTTGCCCGGGACGAGAGCGTCGGCAATTTTTTCGTAAACATCATTCCAAACCATCACTTCGAGCGTCCCGGTGAGATCCTCCACGAAAATAACCGCGAACGGTTTGCCTTCTTTCTTCGTAAACTTCTTGTCGACTTGCGTGAGCGCACCGGCGATGCGGAACGAAGCACGATCTGCCAGTTCGCCTAACGAGAGAATTGTCTGGTATTTGCCGTCCGCGATCGTGCTGGCGTAGGCATCGAGCGGATGACCGGTGACGTAGAACCCAAGCAGCTCCTTCTCGTACGACATCGTCTCGTGCGGCGTCCACGCCAGGACACCGCGCGAGGCAGATTTCGACCCGGGCGCAGGGATGTCGTCAAAGAGCGAGACCTGCCCGCTCGCGCGATCCTTGTGCGACGCGGACGCGGCCGCGAGTGACTCCTCGATGCAGGCGAAAAGCGCCGCGCGATCGCGCTGGAGGAAATCGAACGCACCTGCCTTCACCAGACTCTCGAGCATCTTGCGGTTGGCGACACGCGCGTCGAGCCGGCGGCAGAAATCTTCCAGGGAACTGAACTCGCCGGCACTCTCTCGCTCGCGGATCGCCGCTTCCATCGCGCTCTGGCCAACGTTTTTGATCGCGGCCAATCCATAGCGGATTGCGGAAAACTGCTTCTGTAGCGGCGGTCTATGACCGCCGTCCTGTGCAGCGTCCGCGAGTCGGCGGTCATTGACGGCCGCTACAGGAGAAGACTCTTCCGGCGTGAACTTGAGCGCGCTTCGGTTCACATCGGGCGGCAGAATCGGGATTCCCATCCGCTTACATTCGCCGACCAGCACCGAGATCTTCTCCGTATTATCGATCTCATTGCTGAGCAATCCGGCCATGAACTGGACCGGGTAATTCGCCTTCAGATAGGCCGTCTGGTAGCTGATCAGTCCGTAAGCCGCGCTGTGGCTCTTATTAAATCCGTAGCCGGCAAACTTCTCGAGCAGATCGAAAATCGCGTTCGCTTTCTTCTCGGGGATTTTGTTTGTCGCCGCGCAGCCGCTGATGAAAGTGACCCGCTCTTTTGCCATCTTCTCGCGATCTTTCTTTCCCATCGCGCGGCGCAGCAGATCAGCCTGGCCTAACGAGTAACCGGCGAGCCGGTTCGCCGCCGCCATGACTTGTTCCTGGTAGATCATGACGCCGTAGGTCTCGGCACAGACTTCCTCGAGCAGCGGGTGCTCGTATTTGATTTTCGTCAGCCCCTTCTTCCGTTTGATGTAGTCCGGAATCAGCTCCATCGGGCCGGGTCGATAGAGCGCGATCAATGCGATGATGTCATCAATCTTTTGCACATCGAAGTTCTTGCAGAGGCTGGTCATCCCGCCCGATTCAAGCTGGAAGACGCCGATCGTTTCGCCGCGGTTGAGGAGCGCGAACGTCGCCTGATCGTTCAGCGGGATTTTGCTGATCGCGAACTCCGGCACTCGCGCACGAATCAAGATCACGCTGTCCTCGATCACCGTCAGCGTCTTCAAGCCGAGGAAGTCCATCTTCAGCAGGCCGAGATCCGTCAGCGGACCCATCGCAAACTGGCTGATCACGTCCGTGCCTTTGCTGTCCCGGCAGAGCGGCACGTAATCCGAGAGATCGCGGTCGCCAATCACGACCCCGGCGGCGTGCACGCCGGCGTTGCGCGAGAGACCTTCCAGAACCGTGGCGTAATCCCAGAGCTGCCGCGTAGCCGGCTCGCTTGCGATCGCTTTCTTGAGTTCAGGTGTCTTCTCTGCGGCCGCCGCCAGCGTGATGTTCAGCTCGTTCGGAATCATCTTCGCGATCCGATCTGCTTCGCCGTAGCTCAAACCGATCACGCGCCCCACGTCGCGCACCACGCTCTTCGCCTTCAGCTTGCCGAACGTGATGATCTGCGAGACGCGCCGCTCCCCATATTTCTGCCGCACGTACTCGAGCACTTCGCCGCGACGCGCTTCGCAAAAGTCCACGTCGATATCCGGCGGTGAAATGCGGTCGGGGTTCAGGAATCGTTCGAAGAGGAGATTGAATTGCAGCGGATCGACGTCGGTGACCCCGAGCACGTAGGCGACCATGGAACCCGCGGCCGATCCGCGCCCTGGTCCCACCGGAATGCCGCGCTCTTTCGCGTAGTGGATGAAGTCCCAGACGATGAGGAAGTAACTGACGAACCCGGTCTTCTCCAGGACTCCGAGTTCGTAATCGAGGCGGTCGATCAGCTTCGAATCGACCCGTTCACCGTAGCGTTCGTGCAGGCCCCGGTAGCACAGCTCACGGAGATACGCCTCGCGGGTTTTGCCTTCCGGTGCGGGATACTCGGGGTATTTGGACTGGCCGAACTCCAGTTCAAGGTTGCAGCGCTCCGCAATTTCCAGCGTGTTCGTGATCGACTCCGGATGCTCTGGAAAGAGCGCCCGCATTTCCTCGGCTGACTTGAAATACAGCTCGGGCACGTAACGCATCCGGCGCTCGTCATGCACCATCTTACCCGTGCCGATACAGATCATGACGTCGTGCGCATCGTGATGCCTGCGCTCGAGAAAATGCACGTCGTTGGCTGCGACTAGTCCCAGCCCGAACTCCCGCGCCAGCGTCGGCAGGGTGCGATTACATTTGTGCTGCGCTTCGATCCCATGGTCGTGCAGCTCGAGGAAGAAATTTTCCGCTCCGAAAATATCACGGAACTCGGCCGCGCTCTGCCTTGCTTTGGCGAGATTATCGGACTGGATCGCCATGTTGATCTCGCCCTTCAGGCAGGCACTCATGCCAATCAGTCCCTCCGAATGTGCCGCGAGCAGCTCCTTGTCGATCCGCGGCTTGTAATGGAAGCCATCGAGGTGCGCGGTCGAGATCAGCTTTACCAGACTGCGATATCCGGTCTCGTCCTTCGCCAAGAGCGTGAAGTGATAGGCTGCATCGCGCTGATTATTGGGCCGGTCCTTGATCGAGCCCGGCGCCATATAAGCCTCGCAGCCAACGATCGGCTTGATGCCGGCTTTTTTTGCTTCCTGATAAAATTCGACTGCGCCGTAGAGGTTCCCGTGATCCGTAATCGCGACCGCCGGCATGCCCATCTCCTGCGCTCTTTTCATCAGCTCCGGCATCCGAATCGCGCCATCGAGGAGGGAGTATTCGGTGTGGAGATGGAGATGAACGAAGGAGTCACTGGGCATTGGGGCTCATTATAAACTGCGGGTGAGGCGCGGCAAGAAACGGGCCCCGGATACCGGCGAGCAAACTTCGCGGGCACTCGCGAAATCGATGTTGCAGGTTACTAGGGAGGTTGCTAAGACAGCGCGTGCCGCTATGCCACGAGACGCTGCGGAAGCACCTGTCCCCGATGGTTGCACCTGATTCCCTTTGAAAAAAAGCGCAGCCCCGCAAGCTTACCCCACATGAAAAAACTCGAAGCGATCATCAAGCCCTTCAAACTCGAGGAAGTGAAAGAAGCTCTGGCCGAGCTGGGCATCGAAGGCATGACCGTGACCGAGGTGAAAGGTTTCGGCCGGCAGAAAGGCCACACGGAAATATATCGCGGCAGCGAGTACACGGTCGACTTCCTGCCGAAGGTGAAGATCGAGATCGTCCTCTCGGACGATATGGTCGACAAGGCCGTCAACGTCGTCGTGAGCGCAGCCAAGACAGGCAAAATCGGCGACGGGAAAGTTTTCGTCGTTCCGGTGGAGCACGCCGTGCGCATCCGCACGGAAGAGATTGGCGAAAAAGCGGTTTGAAGATGGTTGAGGGTTGATGGTTGATCGACTTTCACGCAGTCAGCCGCTCGTCGTCACCAGTGCCGCCAGCAGTCACCGCGTTCCGGCGTGATGCGCTTGCCGTTTATTTAGTCCTCTCGTCCGCCTCTTCGCCCCTCAACCCTCAACCCTCAACCTCCCCAATGGCCAAAGAAATAAAAGATGCCTCTGACGTCAGCAAGTTGATCAAGGATCGCGAGGTCAAACTCGTCGACTTTAAGTTCACCGATCTGCCGGGCAGCTGGCAGCATTTCACGACCACCCTGACCGAGTATAACGAGGAGATTTTCAGCGAAGGTCTCGGCTTCGATGGGTCGAGCATCCGCGGCTGGCGCGCGATCAACGCCAGCGACATGCTCGTCATCCCCGACGCAACGACTGCCTGGATTGACCCGTTCAACGCGGAGCCGACGCTCAGTCTCATCTGCACGATTGTCGACCCGATCACGCGCGAGCCGTACGACCGCGATCCGCGCGGTGTAGCGGAGAAAGCCGAGGCTTATCTGCAGAGCACCGGCATCGCGGACACCGCATCGTTCGGCCCGGAAGCGGAGTTTTTCATCTTCGACGAGGTGCGGTTTGGCTACACGCCGAACTCTTCGTTTCATGTGGTCGACAGCGCGGAAGGGCACTGGAACAGCGGCAAGGAGGAGTTCCCGAACCTCGGCTACAAAATCCGGGCGAAGGAAGGTTATTTCCCGGTCTCTCCAGCCGACACGCAACAGGACATTCGCAACGAAATGTGCCTCGAGCTGGAAAAAGCCGGCATCCCGATTGAGCGGCAGCATCACGAAGTCGCCACCGCGGGCCAGGCGGAAATCGACATCCGCTTCGCGCCGATGAAGCAGATGGGCGACTACATGCAGTATTACAAATACATCGTGCGAAACGTCGCGAAGAAACACGGGAAAACGGTGACGTTCATGCCGAAACCGCTCTTCGGCGACAACGGCTCGGGCATGCACACGCACATGTCGCTTTGGAAAGAAGGCAAACCGCTTTTCGCCGGCAACGGCTACGCCGGTCTAAGCGAAATGGCGCT
>JACCTI010000031.1 GCA_013812515.1 Chthoniobacterales bacterium | reverse complement strand
ACGGTGAACGGCAGCTTCAAGCAGTTCTCGGGGATGATCGGCCTGGATCGTGAGCGGCCGGAACAATCGAGCGTCAACGCAACGATCCAGGTGCGCAGCATTGACTCGGGCATTGCCAGGCGCGATGAACACATGCGCGGCCCCGATTTCTTCGATATCGCGAAGTATCCGGAGATCACGTTCAAGAGCCGAAGTGTCAAGCAGATCGGCAATTGGGCCGGGGACATCGTGGGTGACTTCACCATGCATGGGGTCACGCGCACGATCACGTTGCACGTGAGGTTCCTCGGTACCGGCAAGAGCGCGGCCGGCGCGGAGACGACCCGCTGGCGCGTCACGACGGATCGCATCAAACGCGATGATTACGGCCTGCGCTGGAGCGACAACGTGGAGCGGAAATCGATGATCGGCCGCGATGTCGGAGTGACGATGGAAATCGAGGCGGAGCCTGAATAAATGTTCGTTCGCGATGAAGTTGTAGCCGGGGGCATTGCCCGGTCGCCTTTGCATCGCGAACAACGGCGCGAGACGAGACCACGCGTTGGCGGGGCCGGGGTCAGTGCCCCCGGCTACAACTGTGGCCGAGAAGCCGGCAAGCGATTTCCAGGTAACGCGAACAGGAGCGTCGGTGGCGCAGATGCCAACGCTGTAGCCACGGCGCTCTGTCGCCGTGCCGCGATGCGATCAGCGCGAGTGGCACGAACGCCTCGACACAGCGAGGCGGCTACAGCAGCCGTGATAGCTGGAAATTTCGTTTGGCATGCGCGCTAGAGGCGCTCGGTTCTGATCCAATCGGGCGACTGATCGCAAGGCCGGAGGGATGCGCTTTCCGCGCGTCCTGGAGATGCGAAGCATGTTCCTCCGAGAGGCAAATATTCGATGTCTGATGACACATTGCATCAGTCGTTAGGCCGCGAGCGGTGCGTCGCTGGGGCCACGCGCCCTGCGCAGGAGCATGGCAAGAAGGTAGAACGCAATCACAACAAGCAGGAGCATGTGATATCCGAGCAGCATGCTGAGGTATTCGAGCATTCCGCCCAGCATGATGCCGAGGAGATTGGAGGCGAACGCCACGTCGGCCTGTTCGGTATCGCGGAAGGAATGCGAGAAGATGACGTTCGCGAGAAAGACCGGTGCGAAAGCGAGGCAACTCGCAACCAGGTATCGCAGGAGCGCGTTTGGCAGGAGCAACGTTTCGGGCCGGACCGCGACATTAACGGCCAGTGTCGCAAAGAGCAGGGCGTAGTAGATCCAGACGCGGCGGATGCGGAAGCGCGCGTTCACCAGGACCGCGATCAGGACGCTCGTAAGGATAGCGAAGAAGACCAGAGAATTTACGTTCCAGGTGCTCCCGAAGAGGAGCGCGAAAGTGGTCAACGCTTTCACCTCGAGGAGCGCGAATGCGACACCTAGGAAGAACATGTGCCAATCGAACCGGCGGAGGGTCTGCCGGGGCGCAATCCACCAGAGTGCCGCGAGCGAAATAGCAGCGATCGAGAGCAACCCTTGCAGATAGATTGCGGGGAACGATTTGCGCGGGAGATATACGAACGGCCAGTCGTCGGTCGCCGGCTGTAATCCAGCCCCAGACATGAAACCTTGGCCCGTGACGCGCAGAGGGGTGCTCTCCTGCGCCGCCGCGTTTTCGCGATATGAGCCGAACTGATCGCGCGGAACTTCGCGCAAACGGGGCCCGTTGACAATCACGGCGCCTCGACCGTGGCCACCGTAAGTTGAGACAAACGAGTCCTGTGCAAACGTGCGGCTCACCATTCCCGCAAGCTTCTCGATCAGCCACGGCTCGCGGTAGTAGTTGTAGAGAACAAGGACACCATCTGGCGCGAGCGCGGAGCGCGCCGCGGCGAGTGAGTTCTCCGTGAAGAGGAAACTCTCGAGCCGCAGGTTCGCGATGCTCGAGGTGAGCGTAAGTGAGTCGGGCAGTGCGAAGATGATGAGGTCGAATTTCTCCGTCGTGTTGCGCAAAAAGACGCGTCCATCGGCATTTACCATCCGGACGCGCGGATCGGAGTAGGGCTGATCCGGGTGCAGTTTCGCGCCCAGTTTCTGAATGACAGGATCAATTTCGACCGCGGTGATCTGCTTCACACCATTTGCCAGAGCCGTCGCCGTATCCGATCCGGTGCCGGCGCCGAGAATGAGGGCATGTTCGAAGGAGGTACCGGGGAAAAGCTCGTAGACCTTGCAATAGAACGGCTCCTTGGCCTGCCACGGGATCATACTTTGATGGCCTATGCTGTTCACGTCTAGGTTGTAACCGGCCGGTTGCGCGGGCGTGAGCGTAATTTTGTAATACGGCGACCAGTAAGTCCCGCGTTGCAGAGAGAGCGCGATGGCCGCAGTGGCAAGGAGAAGCGCGAACGAGCGGGGCAGAGTTCTTTTCGTGCCAAGCAGAAGAACGAGTGCGCCGAGAATGCCGAACCAGACGATCGGCGGGAGCGAAAAATATCCGATGGCGAAGAACGCGGCCGTTCCCGCGAGGCTGCCGAGAATG
>JACCTI010000028.1 GCA_013812515.1 Chthoniobacterales bacterium | reverse complement strand
ACTGCGGGGCCACCCAACGATGAGATGCTTTGCGCGTGCGCAGCCGCATCTTGGAGGTTTTGCGTTTTGGAACTCCCATACGAGCGGAGAAGGAAAGCAGAGAATCGCCCGAAGGCAACCTGGGCCTCGCCGATGATTACAATCGGCGGATCACAACCGCTTCAGATCCGATGCAACCTCCGCAAACTCGGCGAACCCCTTTCAAGACCCTGAAAAGTTTCCGAGCACGAGCACACCGGGTCGAGGGCTGGCGCCGCGCAGATCGCAGTCACAGTTTTAGGGCGGCACCGATATTTTGAGTGTGCCCGGAGGAGCGGGCATGCCGATCGGCAGGCGCCTACCGAGCGAGATTGGCGTGTTTCCAACGCTTCGTCTTTGAGCCAGAAGATGTCGCGGTAGCGCTGGCAGGCCAGCTTTACGGCGGGAGTGCCGAACTCGTGAGAGTGGCCAGGAAAGCCGGGCGGGTTCGGAAGGGATCGAACGCTGCTCGCGCCTCGTAATCCGTCGTAGGTGAAGCCGCTGACATCACAGCGGGAACCGCAGTCACGACCGCATACCGCGCGAGCACGCCTTCCTCCGCCAATTCAGTCAGGAGCTCCAATGTGCGTTTTATGAACGCACCGATAAGGATTCAGCGCCTCACGTCAGTCACGATAACACAACGATGTGCGATGAGCCGCTCTGACGTTTGCCGCACCAGGGAAGCTTGACCGCTTAAAGCAATCAAACATGGGAAGTGCTCACGGGTGGAATCCGCCGCAAAGTGCAGTCACTCTCAACTGCGGGTTTGCGGTCGATAAAAATGAGCCGCCCGACGGGCTCCCTTTAAGCCGGTGCGGTTGGCCATCGAATTTCCCCACCCAGGTCCAGTGGATGGGCCTACCATCCTTATCCGTCCCATCTGCCGTGCACTTTATCATGTCACCCTCGGTCGGGCTGTAGACAACACTAGTATTTTTGGCCGCGCCGGGTGCGAACTTCGATTTGCTTTCGTTGAGCTTCCAGGTGCCCATGAGGGCATTGTCAGCAAAGGTTGCCGCGGTCGCTGTGAACCATAGCGCCAGAGCTAACAGGAAAATGCGATTTGCTCTCATAGCGCGATTACGAGCACTTTCTCCGATAGGCGTCGATCCGAATGAGTGGGAGTCTAACGAGACTGGGCGGAGGACGGAGATCGGCACTCCGATCGTATTGTGCGCGCCGCGCCTGCCATTCTCTGACTACGGATCATCCCGTCACGCAGCCAGGTTCAATATGGGCCAGAGTTTGGTCAGTTTGCCAGCATGTTGATATCCATCTGATAAAACTTGAAGGTATGTCCTTCTTCGCTGCCGTCGGCGGCTACTCCTAGGTAGCGGTCCAGAACATCATTGATGAAGTCGGGCCGGGCTGCGACGGGCAAGAGCTCCGTCCAAGCGACGCAACCGACGGCGCAAAAAGCAAAAAATGCCGCGCGCGACCCGAATCCCACGTGTGATCCTTCATCGAAACTTCCAGGACACGGAAGCCAGTCCGCTCCGCCTCTGCTGCATACCGTTCCGGCGTCAGATGCAGATAAGGATCGTAAAAATCTCGGAAGTAAGCGCTCCATCTCGAGATTCGACGCGTGTCTTCCACCACATTTTCCAAGCTCTTGCGTGCACCTGCCGACACCAGGCGAAGCTTGGCCTTACCGCCCGAAACCAGAGCGGAATGAATGGACCTGAGCGCTAGCTCGTGCTCGGGAATCCGGTGCAATGCATTAAAAAAGACCGTTAGATCAAACTCGTTCTTGAATGGCAGACGCCGAGCGTCCGCTACCTCGAATCAGAGGTTGGGCCGCGTGGCCGGACTGAAGTGGGCCTGAGCAAAGCCGATCATGTCCCGTGAAGGATCGACGCCCACGACCCAACCTCTCGGAACGCGGGAGGCAATTTCGGCCGTGATCTTCCCATCGCCGCATCCGACATCAAGGATTCGCTCTGAGTCTCTCAGATTAAGCAGAGCGAGTACTTCCTGACCCATTGCTTCCTGCAGTGACGAACATCGTGAGTACTCGGCAGCATTCCATTCAGTCATTTTCGTTGAGGAGGAATGCCGCAACGTATTCCGTTTCCTCTAACGCTTCCAATAATCTGATAGCCTGCATGCCGGAGAGTCTCTGGCACTTTCTGCACCGCGGATCGAGCGCCTTGGTTGAAGTTTAGCCTCGACAAATGGTGGCTCTTTTCTAAACCTCGGCGGGTCAGCAACTGAGAAAGGCAATCATCATGAAATGACAACTCATCTGCCTAGTTGCCGCAGTGCTCGCCTGTTCGGCGGGAATGGTGCGCGATGCTTTTTCCGATTACACGACGATGCAGATCATCGCGCACGAAGACGACGATATTCTCTTCATGAATCTGGAGTTAAGGAACATGATTGCGGCCGGTGACGGTTTATCTCACGGCCGGTGAGGCGGAACGGACAATAGATAAGACGCAGGATCGCGCGTATTTCGCGGCCAGTCGCCAGGAAGGAGAGCGCGCCGCCTACGCTGCGATGGTGGGCGTTCCGAACGAGCCGGGACCTGGAATCGGTCTACTCTGGCCGTCCGAAATGGCAATCTGGTGGAGGTCGATACTCTCGTGGCCGCGCGCCGCAAGTGAAGCTTATCTTCATGAACTTACCGGACGACGGCGATGACATGCAGTCCCCGAAAACCAGCACGCCATCTATCAGCTATACGATAATCAGGTGCCGAGTAAGACAACAATTGTGCCGACCGGTACGCCCATCACGCAGTCCTACACCTATACGCGCACTGATCTGGTGGGGAGTCTGGTCGATCTGCTCAACAAGTATCGTCCTTCCGTCGTGCGCACACTTGATCCACAACCCTATTCGGCGGGTTCGGCTCCCGATGCTCCATGTACCGACCCGAAGCCTCTGGATTATGTGAGCACTGATAAACTGATCACACCTTCACCGCCTACTTTGCCAATGAGGCGCTTGCCAGTTACTCAGGCCGAACAGACAACGGGCATACCTCCATCTTGTATTACAAGGGTTACAGCATCACCCAGCATCAGGGAAACCTGGGCCCGGTGCAATACACGGATAAACGCGGGATTTGCGACGCCTACAAACAATGGGACCGCAACTTTCAGGACACGGAGGATTGCTACCTTGGGTTCTTCGGAGCGACCTATGAACGTTACCCTAACAACACCACCTGGCTGACGAGGCAATCGAACAACCGCCTGGCAGCCTTTGCCGTCGAAAACAGGAAGGTTGTCTTTTGGCAGGAACAGTCGGTGGGCGGCGCTTGGAAGGGCCCGATCAGCCTTGGCGGCGCACCCGTCGCATCGCACCTCGCCGTTGCGACCCGTCCCGATGAACGCTTGCAAGTCTTTGCCTTAAAGCTGCCACATCAGCAGGATCACGATGCGCTGCTAATCCCACAAACCGCGCCGCTCCTGCGAATCATCACCGGGATACAGACCAGCGTCGGCAGCCAAACCTTCGGCGCCTGGCAAAGTCTCGGCGCGCCCACTCCAACTCAGTGCAGTCAGTACCCTGGTTGCCATTTTGTGGGTCTGCCTGCTGCGGCCGCGAACGCAGACGGGCGGCTGCAGGTGTTCATCAAGAACAACAGCGGCGGCGTTAGCACGAAGTGGGAATTAACCGGAGGTGGATGGTCGGATTGGCTCGATCTCGGCGGCGGGCCGGACATCCTGGGCGGATTGGCTGCTATCACTTCCGCGGGCGGGCGGATCGAACTCTTTGCCAGCACGAGGCTGGGACATATCGCGCGCTGGCGCCAGAAAGCGCCCGACGGCATTTTTGTTCATACCGCGAGCTTTCCTACTTCAAGCGCTCCGATCACAAATGCCGCGGGCCCGCCGACAGTCACCTTAAATGAAAATGGCAGGCTCCGACTCTTCTATCGCGAACAAGGCAGCGCCCGGGTCCGAACTCTCAAACAGTCCGCCGTCGACGGTTCGTGGCCCTCGACCACCGTGGATCTCTATGGTGACGCCGGCACTGGCCCGGTCGCGGCTTTCCGTCACGCGGGCCAGCGGTCTCATCATGACCTTTGAACGCAATGCATATGGCGGCGTAAGCGGGACGAGCCAAAAAACTGTGAACGGCGGGTTCGGTCTGCAATGGGTGGATTACGGTGGACTCATTCCCCACTTCCCAAGCGCTTGCGTGGATGGGAACGGCCGCACCGTGCTTGCCACCACCGGCATTGACGGGCGCCTTTACTTCCGCCGTCAGCAATCCAGCAGTCCCGCCAGCTCCTATGACGCCTGGACAGCCGTTGGCCTGTGATGACCTCGAGAAGGTGAGAGCGATCCGAACTAACCGCCCCGGCGCGCCGATCCTTCTTCCCTACAGATCGAGTTTGTCGAGCGCGCTCCAGTCAGGCTTGCGCTCTTCCAGTGAACCCGTTGCGCGCTCTGAGTGGAGGTAAGGCTTGGGGCAAACTTTTCCGCCTTCGCGGTCGCAACGGGGATACGCCGGCAGATTCAAGAGAATGTCCTCCCGCACGAACGGCGCGAGATCGAGCGCTTCCGGCCCGCCGAGCTCGGTGTGAATCGTGAACTCCGGCACTTGAATCGTGTAGACGAAGCGTTCGAGACACGAAACGCAGGTGAACTCGACCGGCAGCGAAAGAGAACCATTGGCCCAGAGCGCTCCCTCGGAAATGCCGACGTCGAGCGAGTAGCGCAATGGGCCGGCGCTAACAATCTCCTCCGGTGCAAGATCGGTGATCGGGCAATCTTCTTCGCCTTCCAGATGCAAGCCATCATCGGGAATTTGGCGTAGATGAATTTTCACTCCCGAAGGCTTTCGGAGTTCATTGCTTCTGTTTGCGGGCAAAGGCGTCCACCACGTGCGAGGGAACGAAG
Organism: Chthoniobacterales bacterium; assembly: GCA_013812515.1. Taxonomy (GTDB): domain Bacteria; phylum Verrucomicrobiota; class Verrucomicrobiia; order Chthoniobacterales; family UBA10450; genus JACCTI01. The sequence continues at coordinate 16,190 of JACCTI010000028.1, read as the reverse complement.
TTGGAGATATTCCCGCCGAGGCGCGCGATCTCCTTCACGATCCGAGAGCTCAGGTATGTGTATTCCTCTTTCGGCATCAGGAAGATGGTTTCGACACTCGCCTCCAGCTTTCTGTTCATAAGCGCCATCTGGAATTCAAATTCGAAATCCGAGATCGCGCGCAGTCCGCGGACGACCGCGGTCGCCTTTCGCTGAACCGCGAAGTCAACCAGGAGCCCATCGAGCGGCTCGACCTGCACGCGGTTACGTCCGTCCAGAGAATTGCGCAGGAGCGCGAGCCGCTCCTCGAGCGTGAAGAACGACTGTTTTTGGTCGTTGTGCGCGACGGCCACGATGACCTCATCGAATAGCTTGCCAGCGCGCTCTATGACATCGAGGTGACCGTGCGTGACGGGGTCGAAACTACCGGGATATATCGCGCGCCGCATCGGGCGGAGGTTCGCAGAGGAAGATGGGATTGAAAAGCGGCAACGCGATCGGCTGGCCGCTTCCACGGGGAGCACCGCTTGTTATTCCGCGCCAGAGGCGTGGCGGTCGACGCGACGGGCTGAAGAATAGAGGGTTTCATGCACTTTCCTCGCATGAGAAGTACCCGCCCCGAGCACTTCCGATAGCTCTTCGCCAGCCGGCGTGGGGGAGAGGCGACACTCTTGTCGCCTCACGGATTCGGGCCTCGCGATAAGAGTGTCGCCTCTCGGGTGCAGCCAGTTCCTGCCTATGCACGTGGCGGCTTGGGAGCCGCGCGAACGGTTCCGCTACTCCGATGCGTTTTCGCGGCGTGTCAGCACCTGAATGTTCTGGCGGACCTTCACAATACTGGAGGCCGGAAGAACGCCGCGGAAGTTCGCACCCGGATAGACGATGCTGTCCCGCCCGAGGACTGAACCGGGGTTAATCACTGCGTTGCAGCCGATCTCCGTGCCATCGCCGACAATCGCGCCAAACTTTTTCAGTCCGGTCGCGATACTCCCATCCATCGCGCTGACCTCGATTTCGCGATGATTGAGCTTCACGTTCGAGAGGATGACGCCCGCGCCGAGATGCGCCTGGAAACCGAGAATCGAATCGCCGACGTAGTTGAAATGCGGCACCTGCGCCTCGTCGAAGAGAATGCAGTTTTTGAATTCGCATGAGTTCCCCAGCACGACGCCGTCGCCCGCGATGACATTCTCGCGCACGTAACAGCCGCTGCGAATATGGCAATTCTCCCCAATCCAGGCTGGGCCTTTCAGAAAAGCTCCCTGCTCGACGATGGTGCCGCTTCCGATGAAGACGGCGTTGCTGATGAAGGGCTTTCCGACCAGCTCAGCGCGGATCTCGGGCTTGAGCCGGAACTGCAGGTAACTTGCAATCTGCTTCAGCGCGTCCCAGACATATTTCTGATTCTCGAATAGCTTCGGGTGCGCGGTGTGCCCCAAGGTCAGATACTCGTCCGGCGCAAACATGGTTCGTTAGACTCGACCGCGTTTCGCGATTTTCTGTCCGTCTTTCCCGTCGCGGACTTCATAGCCGAGCGCTGCTATTTGATCGCGCAATTCATCACTTTTGCGCCAGTCTTTCGCAAGTCGCGCCTGCGCCCGAGCGTCACCGAGTGCGGCCACGTCCGCAGGGGTGCCGTTCTCTTCAGCCGTTAGCGCCAGCACGGTGTCGATGCGTTTCCACCATTCGAGCCACGCGCGCGCCTCCGATGCGCTCAGTTCTTTTCCATCGAGCGCGCGGTTGGTTTCGCGGATGCTCTCGAACAAGAACCCAAGCGCCGCCGAAATGTTGAGATCGTCGTCGAGTGCTTCTTCGAAGTCGAGCATGCGTCCCGCTTGCGGTGACTCAGAATCCGCAAGCGAGACGCTTGCAATGCGTTCCCGCAGCCGCGCGAGCCAATCATCGATGCGCGCCAGCGCCTGCCGCGCTTCCAGCATCCCTTCCCAGGTGAAGTTCAGTTGCGCGCGGTAATGCACCCGCAGGAGCGCGTATCGCACCTCGCGTCCGCTGTAGCCCTTAGCGAGCACGTCACGCAGCGTGTAGAAATTGCCTAGCGACTTCGACATCTTTTGCCCATCGACGAGCAGGTGCGCGCAATGCAGCCAGTAGCGCACGAATCGCTGACCCGTGCAGCCTTCGGTCTGCGCGATCTCAGCTTCGTGGTGCGGGAAAATGTTATCGACGCCGCCGCAGTGGATATCGAGCTGATTGCCGAGGATCTCCGTCGCCATCGCGCTGCACTCGATGTGCCAGCCTGGCCGGCCGGGTCCCCAGGGACTTTCCCAACGCACATCGCCATCGGCTTCATCCCAGGCTTTCCAAAGCGCGAAGTCGCCGACGTGCTCTTTGTCGTACTCGTCGTTCTTCACGCGGCCGGTGGATTGCAGTTCGTCGAGGTTGAAGTGCGCGAGCTTTCCGTATCCGGGGAACTTCTTGATGCGGAAGTAAACCGATTTGTCCTCCGCTTGATAAGCCAGGGCGCGGGCGATGAGCGTCTCGATCATCGCAAGCATGGTCGCGATGTGGCGTTGATTCGTCGCCTCTGGGTAAGTACGCGCGCGTTTGATCCGCAGCGTCGTCAGATCAGCAAAGAACGCGTCTTTGAATTGCTGCGTGAACTGCGCGAGTGGCACGCCCGCCGCCGCACAGCCGCGAATCGTCTTGTCGTCCACGTCTGTGATGTTCATCACGCGATCGACTTCGTAGCCGCGCAATTCCAGATGCCGTTGAAACAGATCCTCGAAGAGATACGCCCGGAAGTTTCCGATATGTGCGAAGCTGTAGACCGTCGGTCCGCATGTATACATCTTTACCGCGCGGCCGTTCGGATCGAGCGGCTGGAATTCCTCCAGTCGCCGCGAGTAGGTGTTGAAGAAGCGGAGAGCCATATCCTTTCAAGAAAAGTGGTGCGCAGCGATAAAATGAAGCTGTGCGCGCTGGGGTATTCCGCAGATCGAGTAGAGCCGACGCCAGAGGTGCTTCACGCCCGCCGCGGCCGCTTGGCGAAACTAGACGTCCTCAACGAGAGCGGTCGCCATTGCGACCATGCCTTCGCCGCGGCCGATCATGCCGAGCCCCTCGTTCGTCGTCGCCTTGATATTGATCCGAGAAACTTCGCAGGCCAGGGCTCCCGCGATTTTCGCCCGCATCTCCCGGAGATGCGGCTGCAACTGGGGCGCCTCTGCAACAACGGTGGCGTCGATGTTCATGGCGCGCGCATTTCTCTCAGCCAAGAGCGACCGCACTCGACGGAGAATCTCCATGCTGCTGATGCCGCGAATTGTTTCATCCGTGTTCGGAAAATGGTGTCCAATGTCGCCTTCGCCGATCGCACCCAGGAGCGCGTCTGCGATTGCGTGCGCGAGGACATCCGCGTCCGAATGTCCATCGAGACCGCGGTCATGCGGGATTTCCACTCCGCCGAGGAAAAGCGCTCGTCCTTCAACCAACCGATGAGCGTCGTAGCCAATTCCGCAGCGAATCATAGGTCAGAACCTAATTCGATCACGCCGTTGGAAGCAATGATGCTGTATTTATCCTTCATATCGGTCCGCGGCTGCATCTCGATTTTGCCTCCCGCCGTTTCCACCAGGAGAGTTCCGGCGGCTACATCCCAGAGACTGATGCTTTGTTCGATGTAAGCGTCAAAGCGGCCGCAGGCAACATAGGCCATATCCAAGGCCGCGCTGCCGAGCAGCCGGCATTTGCGCGCGCGCTTCACCATGTCTTGCAGGACTGGCAGGGCCGCGGAAATCGTGTGGCCCGTCTTGGAGAGGCCAACTGAAAGGACCGCTTCGCTCAGAGCGGTGCGCGTGCTGACGCGAAATGATTTCCCGTTCAAGGTGGGCGCCGCGCCTTTCAAGCCGGACCACATTTCGTCCCGCATCGGATCATAGATCACGCCGACGATCACCTCTTTGTCCCGGCGCAGCGCGATCGAAATGCAGAAATGCGGAATGCCATAATAGTAATTGACGGTGCCGTCGATCGGATCAACGACCCACTGATAAGTGGCGCTCTGATCGCCGACGATTCCTTCTTCGCCGTAGAGCGCGTGCTGTGGAAACTCGCTGAGCAAGAGATCCGCGATGAGCTCCTGCGTTTGCACATCGATCTCAAGCTTGATGTCGTGCGCTTCTGCTGAATTGATGCGGAGCGGTTGCTGAAAATTCTTGCGCAGAGACTCGCCGGCGGCGCGGGCCGCACTGAGGGCGGCGTCGAGATACTGCGTCATGCGGAGAGAACTACAGGCGGTCGCTGGGCGCTGCGAAGTGTTTTTCGCGGCTCCGGCAATCCACTCTGAGCTGGCGGATTGCGAATCATTGTAGCCACGGCGCTGTCTCGCGGTGACAACGCGGGTTGCTGGCGGCGCGCAGAAACGCCGGCACAGCGGCGTGGTTACAAATCAGAGAACGAGCACAAAAAACCGGGAAGAGAAACAAATCCTCTTCCCGGGTTAATTTTGTGCGTTTCAAAAAGCGGCGCGGGGTCCGCTTTCTCTAGTGGGAAATGCGTGGCGAATTAACGTCCGCCTTTTTTCCCGCCGCTCTTTTTGCTCGCTGCTTTTTTCTTTGCAGGCGACTTGGAGCCGGACTTCTTAGAAGACGATTTCTTTGCTGGCATCGTGTATCCCCCCTTTCAATCCGCAGGTGCGGTGGGTGTGAACAGATGTGAATAAGTTCACGACACGAGTCACTAAGCATCATGTTTTTTTTGTCAAACGTTTTTCGAGCGACTCGCAAACTATTTTCAAAATTTTGCGCGCGATGATTTTTTTTCGCGCGCGCGAGATGTGTATCGGGTCCCGATCGCGAAAGAAAATTGTGATTTCGTTGTCGTCGCTTTCCATTCCGGAATCTCTTCCGCTCACATCATTCGCGATGATCACGTCGCAATGTTTCCGCACCAGTTTCTCTTCTGCGCTCACGGCAAGATCATGCGTTTCAGCGGCGAAGCCGACGACTAGATAAGAGCGATTCTCGTCTGCAAGCGAAGCGAGGATGTCGCGTGTCGGCGTGAGTCGCAGAGCGAATTCTCTCGTCTGTTTTTCGAGTTTTCGCGTCGCCGCCTGCGCCGGTTTGTAGTCGGAGACAGCAGCACACATCACGAGCACATCGCAGGCAGGAACGTGTTGATGCACGGCCTCGTAGAGTTCATCACTTGTTGTGATCTTCACGATCTTCGCGTTCGGAGGCGCGTCGATTGCGACCGGTCCGCTGATCAATGTGACCTGGTGGCGGGCTTCACACGCCGCTTCCGCGATTGCGTATCCCATCTTCCCCGAGGAGCGATTGCTGATGAAACGAACTGGATCGATCGGCTCGCGCGTTGGGCCCGCGGTCACGACGATTCTCACGCGATCAGATTATCCTGACGGGCAAGAAGGAACTCCGCACGGAACGCGATCTCGTCGACTTTCCACAAGCGGCCCAGGCCTTCATAGCCGCACGCCAGCATGCCCGCTTCGGGTCCGATGAACTCGACGCCGCGCGAACCGAGTGTCGCCACGTTCTCCTTCGTCGCAGGGTGGTCCCACATTTTTCCATTCATTGCCGGCGCGATGAGAATGGGCGCGCGCGTGGCGAGTGCAATCGCGGCCAGCGGATGTCCCGCTAATCCATGTGCGAGCTCCGCAATCACGTTCGCAGTCGCCGGCGCGATGAGAAGAAGAGCCGCGCGATCGGCGAGCTGAATGTGTCCCGGCCGCCAGTTTTCCTTCTCGTCGTAGAAACTAGTTATCACCGGATTCTTCGAAAGCGTCTGGAGGGTGAGGGGCGTGATGAACTCCGTCGCATCGTGCGTCAGGACGACAAAGACATCATGCCCTTGTTTGTAGAGCAGACTGGCCAGCTCTGCGGACTTGTAAGCGGCGATGGAACCGGTAACGCCGAGAACAACGGTTTTACGATCTTTCATCTCCGATCTCTTTTCATGTTCCATGTAGGCGGGCTCTATTAAAATTGCTTGAACGTAGGTGAAGAACTGTTGTAGCCGGCATCTTGTAGCAACGGCGCTGTGTCCTCGTTCTGCGCGGCGCTCGTGCCATACCCGTGCGCCTCGACGCAGCGAGGCGGCTACAATCGCTTCTCAACAGAGCCAAATCGCTTCTAGTCATGAAGGCCTGACGCGCTGTCATCCTGAGGCTGGGCGACGCGCGCCGAAGGATCTCGCGACCGATGACAGGCAGACAATGCAGACTGAGTGATCTCGCGCCCGCTGTGAGGTCCCTCGCCGTCTGCGCGGTTCGGGATGACCCGCGCGGAACGACGATCATGGTACGCATCATGACGAAAGTACCAGCCGGCGGCTCAGGTAACGTTCCGCGCCCATAATGTGACGAAATTTCTGCAGATCTTCCTCCATCGATTTGCTGATGATGGTGTAACGATACTCGCGCCAGAGCTCCATCTCACGCGCTGCATTCACGAGGCGCAATTCAATCTGCTCCGCGGTGTCCGCCCCACGTTTCATTAGGCGGCGGCGCAATTCCTCCAGGTCCGGGGGCATAATGAAAACATCGCACAACGCTTGCCGAATGAACTGATCCTCGAACGTCCGGATGGCGGCCGCGCCCTGGATATCCACGTCGATCAGAACATCGACGCCACCGTCGAGACTCGTGCGAATCGGATCTCGTAGCGTGCCGTAATAGGACCCGTGCACTTTCGCGTACTCCAAGAACTCTCTTGCCTCGATCTGCGCGAGGAAGTGCGCTTCCGAGAGGAAATAATAATCCTCTCCTTCGATTTCACCGGCTCGCGGAGGTCGCGTCGTGCACGAGACTGAGTAGACAAAATCCGGCGTCTGCCGGAGAGCGTCGCAGAGCGTGGTCTTGCCCGCGCCCGATGGAGCTGAAAGCACGAACAGAATTCCGCTGCGCGTGAATTGGTTACTCAAGATTTTGGATTTGCTCCCGGATTTTCTCGAGCTCGGCTTTACAGGCGACGACGTGCTGCGAGATCACCGCGTCGTTCGACTTCGCCCCGAGCGTGTTCAGCTCGCGGAAAATCTCCTGCGTCATGAACTCCAACGTGCGCCCGACCGGCTCATTCTTTCGCAGGTGATGCGCGAATTGCGCGAGATGACTCTCGAGGCGCGTCAGTTCCTCGGAAACATCGGAACGATCGGCGAAAATGGAGATTTCTTTCAGCAAACGCTCGTCCTCCAGCGCGAGCGCGAGCCCTGCTTTCTCCAGGCGATCGAAGAGCGCGGCGCGATACTTCTTCACCACCTCGGGGAAGAGCGAGCGAACGCATTTGATCTCCTTCCGGATCAACTTCAGGCGGTGAATCAAATCTTTCGCGAGGTGCTTCCCTTCGCGTTCGCGCATCTCGATTAAGTCGGCGAGCGCCGCGTTCAGCGCGCGTTCGACCGAAGGCCAGGCGTCTCCAGCGTTGACCGTGTTCTCTGAAAATCGCATCACGCCCGGCGCCTGCAGAATAGTGCCGATCGTGATCTCGCCGGGCGCGCTGAGTTCCTGTTGCAAGTCGCGCATGGCGTCGTGGTAGGAGCGCGCGAGAACCGTGTCGAGCGCGAGCTTACGCGCGCCATTCGCGCCTTCTTGACAAGCCACCGTGACGCTGGTCCGGCCGCGCGAAAGCTTCTCGTTGATCGCTTGCCGAATGCGCGGCTCAAGCTGCGCGAAATCGCGCGGCAGATTGGTCACGATGTCGCTCTGCTTCCGGTTCACGGAATTCAGCTCGACGCTAAACTTCAGGCCGGCGTGGTCGACGTCGCCGCGGCCGTAACCGGTCATGGAACGCATCTTAGATCCCGAAGTGAGCAGCCGCAGTGGCGACGTCTTTGTCGCCGCGGCCAGAGCAGTTCACGAGGACGAGCTTGTCTTTCGAAAGAGTCGGTGCCGTCTTGATCACCTGCGCCATGGCGTGCGCGGTTTCCAGGGCAGGGATGATACCTTCAACTTCGGCGAGGGTGCGAAAGGCGCGGAGCGCCTCTTCGTCGGTCGCGTAGTCGTATTCGATCCGTCCGGAATCGCGCAGGTAACTGTGTTCCGGCCCTATCGCCGCATAATCAAGTCCCGCGGAGATGGAATGCGTAAGCTCGATCTGCCCATCATCGTTCGTTAGGACGAACGTCCTTGTTCCCTGGAGCACGCCGAGTCTGCCGCCCTGAAATCGCGCCGCGTGCTTGCCGCTGCGAATCCCTTCACCGCCGGCTTCGACGCCGATCATCCGGACTGCTTCATCTTCGAGGAAGGGATGAAACAAACCGATCGCGTTACTGCCACCGCCGACGCAGGCGATCAGGAGATCCGGCAGACGTTCCTCCCGCTCCAGAATCTGCGCGCGCGCTTCCACTCCGATGACGCGCTGAAAATCGCGCACCATCATGGGATATGGATGCGAACCGAGCGCGGAGCCGAGGATGTAATGGGTCGTGCGAACGTTCGTCACCCAATCCCGCATCGCTTCGTTGATCGCTTCCTTCAGGGTGGCTTGTCCGGCAGTGACAGCGACGACGCGGGCGCCGAGAAACCGCATGCGCGCGACGTTCAGTGCCTGACGTTCCATGTCCACCGCGCCCATGTAGATGACGCATTCGCACCCGAAGCGGGCGGCGACGGTGGCGGTCGCGACGCCATGCTGACCGGCGCCTGTCTCCGCAATGATTCGCTGTTTACCCATGCGACGCGCAAGCAGAATCTGACCGAGCGCGTTGTTTATCTTGTGCGCGCCAGTGTGGAGCAGATCTTCGCGCTTGAGATAGATTTTCGCACCGCTCAATTCATTCGTTAGGCGCTCAGCGAAGTAGAGCGGCGTCGGTCGTCCGGCGAAATTGCGCAGGAGTTCGTCGAGTTCCTGCTGGAAAGAAAGATCTCGCCGCGCGCGCTCGTATTCGGCCGTTAGCTCTTGCAGCGCCGCCATGAGCGTCTCGGGGACAAACATCCCGCCGTAGGGTCCGAAGTGGCCGTGCGCATCAGGCAAAGTGGCGAGAGCTGGCATTGAGCGACGAAGTTAGGGTGCGGCAGATGTGCTGCAAAGCTTTTGTGCCTTTGGCGCGAGCAGATACGAGACGGCGCGACGGTGCGGCGAAGGCAATGGAAGAATGGCTACGGAATGAATGGGGAACCAGCTCTGCGCTGCCGGCGGCATGGCCGGAACGCTTCGCTTCCGGAAAACTGCGAGGGTGATCCGGTGATGGGTGAATGGGAATTCGGACGTGTAGAGCGGACGCTCGCGCGGCGGCGCTGCGGCCAGGCGCGGCAGAATCCACATCCCGCGCCAGCGATCTTGCGATTGCTCGAGCAAAATGTGGCCGCGGTGAATGGTGAGGCTGTGATGCTCCTTCAGCAGTCGCAGTGCGGGAAGCCTTCGCTTGCGCGGGAGATCGGCCGGATCTACTGCGTGACAGAAACCGCGAACCGGACAGATGGGACATCTCGGCTGACGTGCGACACAGACTAGGGCGCCCAGATCCATGAGCGCGGAATTATAGGCGTGCGCGTCACGTTTCGGCACGAGCTGGCTCGCTATCTGCCAAACCTTGGCAGCGCCAGCGGCTGAATCGATCGGCCACTGCAAATTTGTCAGGCGCGCCAGAACTCGCGCGATGTTTGCCTCCACTACCGCAACCGGCTGATCGAAGGCGAACGTCGCGATGGCGTTAGCGGTGTATCGGCCCAATCCCGGAAGCTGCCGCATCTGTTCGATCGAGTTCGGAAAAGTTCCACCGCGCGACACGACAGCTTTCGCGGTCGTGTGGAGATTGCGCGCGCGGGCGTAATAGCCGAGTCCCTCCCACGCGCGTAGAACGTCGGATTCGGAGGCGGCGGCGAGCGAGTCGAAATTGGGAAACCGCCGCAGCCACTCACTATAATAAGAGAGCACGGTGGCGACTTGCGTTTGCTGGAGCATGAACTCGGAAACAAGGATCGCGTATGGATCGCGCGTGTGACGCCACGGGAGATCGCGGCCGTGCTTGGAATACCAAGCGAGGAGAGCGGGGCGAAACGCGTTCCGCTGCGTGAACCGCGGATGAACAAGATTAGGCACGGCTGAAGAAGTGGCGTGAGCGTCCTGCTTATCCGTGTTTCATCTGTGTTAATCTCTGGCTCAAATGAATTCGTTTACCTCGCCCTTGACCGCCGAACAGACGGGAATGCTACGGCTGTTGCTCGAGGAGCGCGGATTCATTTTTGCGCCACGGCCTTATACGCTGTTTTTCGCTCAAAAAGATAAGCTGAGCGTCGCCGTCTACGAGAAAGGCCCGAAGGTGCTGCTGCAAGGGAAAGGGATCGAGGAGTTCGTGCAGTTTGAGCTTGAGCCGAACATTCTCGGTGAGGCGAAACTCGGATATGAGGAGGTTCATTCACCCGAAATGTTCGAGCCGCACTTCGGGGTGGACGAAAGTGGCAAGGGCGACTTCTTCGGGCCGCTCGTGATTGCCGGCGTCTATGTCGATCGGGGCATCGCGCGGAAGTTCCTGGAAGCCGGTATCCAGGATAGCAAACGCATCGGCTCGGATGCGCGAATCCGGTCGCTGGCCGAGACGATCAAAAAGACGCACGGTGCACTAGCCGAGACGGTGGTGATCGGGCCGGAGAAGTACAACGACCTTTACGAGAACTTCGATAATCTCAACAGGTTGCTTGGCTGGGGGCACGCGCGCGTCATCGAGAACTTGCTCGAGAAAAAACCCAGCTGCCCACGCGCGCTCTCGGACAAGTTCGCCGACGCCCGCGTTATCGAACGCTCTCTCCTGCAGCGCGGCCGTGAAATCAAGCTGGAGCAGCGCACCAAGGCGGAATCGGACCTGGCCGTTGCGGCGGCGTCGATCATTGCACGGGAGGCTTTCATTGATTGGCTCGAGAAACGGAGCAAAGCCCTTGGGCTGAAGCTGGGCCGCGGCGTGTCACCGAGCGTGAAAGAAGTCGCGCGAGCGCTCGTTGAGAAGGATGGGCCAGCGGCGCTCCGCCATGTCGCAAAGGTGCATTTTCGAACCGCGCATGAGATTGCGCCGGAGCTTTATGCGGCGCCTCCGCCGCGGGTCGAGTGGATCCGTCGTAAATCGGCAACTTCCTAGCGCTTGCGGAGCGCAGGTCGCGGGTCGTTCGGTCGGTAAGGCCAGAGAATTTATGTGAATGGTGCGACTAAATCGGCGGCCTCTGTCGATATACTACTGACATGGCCAAGCTCACCAAACGCGACATCGTTGTAGCCATCAGCAATCAGACGGGAATGGTGCAACATGAGGTGTTCGAGGTCGTGCAGCGCACCCTGGATCATATCACGGATAGCCTGGCGAAGAATGTCGCGGTCGAGCTCCGGAACTTTGGGGTGTTCCAGCCGCGGCTTACGAAGCCCCGGGTGGGCCGCAACCCCAATGAGCCGGGCAGCAGTTTTGTCATCCCTCCTCGCGCAACGGTAAAATTCAAGGCCGGCAAGATCATGCGCCAACGTGTGGAGAAGCTTTCCCGCGAACTAAAGGACGCGTCGGAACGGGCCCGTGGCGCCGCGGAAGCAAAACCCAGCGGGACGAACGCGAACCAGCTTTAGGCGCTCTTCCCCACTCCTTCGGCCGGAACGCTCTGCGCTTCGAGCAAGGCGTGAATTGCGCCTTCGAGGCGCTCGAAATTGATCGGCTTCGTCAGGTGTTCAGCGAAGCCCGCGTCGCGCGCGCGACTCACGTCGTTCTCCATGCCGAACCCGCTCAGCGCAATCCCGCGAATCCTTTTCGTCTCGCGCAGTTCCTTCATCAGCTCATAACCGGATCGGTCTGGTAGACCGATGTCGCTGATCATGAGATCGAACGACTCCGTGTTTGCCTTCTCCACTGCCTGATCGGCTGTGTGAGCCAGAGTCACGCGATAGCCTCGGCGTTCCAGCATTATCTTCATGCCGAGGCAGGTGTCGTGGTGATCATCAACCACCAGAAGCCGCGGCGAGTGTTCTCCCACACGGCTTTTTGCCCCATCCCTGCGCTGCGCACCGCCCTTCATGACAGGCTTTGTTTGATCGGGTGTCGCGATGGTCCGCAGCGTGACCACGAAGGTGGCGCCGCGATCTTTGCCTTCGCTTTCGACCCGAATGTTCCCGCCGTGCGCTGAAACCATTGCTTTCGAAATAGCGAGGCCAAGGCCCAAGCCGCCGAAGCGACGCGTAATCGAGCTTTGACCCTGCTCAAAGGCGTTGAAGATTTTGCCCATCTTCTCCGGCTCAATGCCGATGCCGGTGTCTGTGGTTCGAATCTCGATCTGGTCTGGCGAGGGGTTGAGCGTCTCAACAATGACCCGGCCTCGTTCCGGGGTAAACTTCACGCTGTTTTTGATCAGGTTCCAAAAAACCTGTTGAAGCCGCGCGGGGTCGCCCTCGACGAGTTCAATCGCCGCGCGAAGCCGGAACTCAATCCGCAGCTTCCGGGCGAGGATGTCTTCGCGGCAGATTTCGTAAGCGCGCTGCAGAATCTCATGCACGCTCACCGTCTCTAATGTGAGCTGGAGCTTACCCTTGGCGATGCGGGTGACATCGAGCAAATCGTCGATCAGACGGGCTTCGAGCTCGACATTGCGGCGAATGACTTCCAGCGCGCGCCGGACATCGGGTGAGGCAGGAGCGCTGGCTTCGAGCTCGCCTACCATCGCGATTACCGGCGAAAGCGGGTTGCGCAGCTCATGTGAGAGCAAGGCAAGAAACTGGTCCTTCGCTGCGTTCGCACCAATCAACTCCTGTCGCAATGTCACGTCACGGGTCTTGTCTTCGACGAGATAGAGCACCCCTTGGATGCGCTGTTCCGAACCCTGCAAGCGGAGCAGGTTCACGTTCACGAAATGCGTGCCGCCCGTCTGGTCTGTGAACGGTTGCTCCACCAGTTGAAACGGAACGCCAAATGCGAGGACCTTCTCGATCGCATCCGCGGGCGCAATCTTCACTTCGTCGTATGTCGCATCGGCAACATCGCGATCATCCGCCAATCCACCGAAGCTCTTCGCCATAGTGGCAAACGCCTGGTTGGCCTGGAGAAAATTGCGCGAGCTCGGATCGACAAGCGCAATGCCGCTGGGCATATTCGCGAGAATCTTTTCGTTGAAGATGACTTCGCGTTCGATGCGGCGTGCTGCTTCGCGTTGCCGTCGCGTGAACTTGCCCGCGAGCCAGGCCGCGATTGCTGTCAGCAAAATCAGCCAAACCGCGGGGACGGTGATCTTGCCTAACAAGTCACGAACCGGCTTGTAAGCCGCCGCTTTCGGCTGCTCTACGACAGTCACCCAGCCCGCCGCTTCGATGGGACTGAATGAATAGAGATTACTATAACGGTCCAGGTGACCTGTCTTGATCTGGTGTATTTCATCAATGAGACTCCTGACCTGCGGCGAGACAGGCTCCGAGTTCGGCTGGAAGTTGTTCCCGAAAAGCACGGTACCTCCTTGATCAATCACCTGGCAAACCGACTGGTCCGCGAAAGGGATCGAAGACAAACGACGCCCCATTCGCTCCACCAGCACGGAGATGCCGAGATAACCCACGACCGTTCCATCCGGTGCACGCACCGGGCCTACGATGTCGGCGATCATGCGTTTGTCGGAGAGACGACGATGAACGGGCGAAACGTAAGGGCTGCCGGACGCGTTCGTCGCATCCCGCCACGCGTCGGATGAGAATTCCGTGGCGAGCTCCGGCGGTACCGCAGGGATGGAGGCGATGAGCTCACCTGCGGCAGAGGCGATGAACATTCCATCGACGCGCGGATGCGAGTAGAAGATCTGATTCAACCACTGCTGCCCCTCCGCGGCGGGGTCGGCCCCGGTGAGGATTTTGGCGACGTCGGGCTGCGCCTGATAGTACTCAATGATGCCGGCGGTGCGGCTGAAGTCATCGCCGACGAGGTGCGCAATCAACTGCACAAAGGTTTGGCGATCCCGGAGGATCTTGGATTCGAGCGTGTTGGTCAGGGTCGTGTAGGAAACCACCAGCATAAGGATGGACGGGACCCAGCCAGCGAGCAGAATGGCGACCACGATGTTGAAGCGCTCGAAACGATCCCCGTCGCGCTTCTTGAAGGGCGCGGGCCATCGCCGGGATTCAGTGAGCGCCATGGGACAGTAAAAGTCGACTGTGGGACAGGTTGCGGCAAGATCGGAATGACTGCTGCGTCCGCTGTTGCCCTATGTCCATGGTGAGCAGGATTCGCGCTGAGCACAGTTCCATTCATCCGCGCAAGGTGAAGCCACGGATTTCGCAACCCTCTTGCCAAGAGCGAGAAAGCCGCGGAAAAGCGTGCGATTTTCCTGAACTTTGGAGGCAAGGTCTCGAGCCGGATTCCCGAGGGAAGACAGCCATTTTTGATTTGACGCGAGCTTCGGACGCGGCATCATGTCGCCCTTGCCGGGGCTAGGGCCGGCCCGTCTTCATTACCTTTATGCAAGGAAGCGTTGGATATCTCATCTGGACCATTTGCTACCTGGGCGTACTGCTGGGTCTCTCCGCCTACGGCATCCATCGTTACTTCATTATTTACCTGTTCCTGAAGCACCGGAAGCAGGGGCCCGTGCCGATGGGTCACTTTGACCAACTGCCGAGAGTGACGATGCAGTTGCCGATCTTCAACGAGGTCTACGTCGTCGAACGGTTGCTGAAGTCCGTGAGTGAGCTCGATTACCCGCGCGAGCTGCTTCACATTCAGGTGCTGGATGACTCAACCGACGACACGAAGGAGCTGACGGAACGCTGTGTGCGCGAGCTTCAGGACCGCGGACTGAATGTCGAGCTGATCCACCGCGTCGATCGTGTGGGCTTCAAGGCCGGTGCCTTGAAAACAGGGCTAGCCTCAGCGGATGCCGATTTTGTCTGTATTCTGGATGCGGACTTCGTGCCGCCGCGCGATTTGCTGCAAAAGACGATCCACTTTTTCACTGACCCGACGGTGGGGATGATCCAGACGCGGTGGGGCCATCTTAACCGCACCTACTCGCTGCTCACGCGTGTGCAGGCGATGTTCCTCGATGGTCATCTGTTGCTGGAACAAACAGCTCGCAGCCGCAGCGGACGCTTCTTTAACTTCAATGGGACGGCTGGCCTGTGGAGACGCGCTTGCATTGAGGAAGCGGGTGGCTGGCAGCACGACACCTTGACGGAAGATCTCGACTTGAGCTATCGCGCGCAGCTCGCCGGCTGGAAGTTCATCTTTCTCCCGGACGTGATCACACCGGCCGAGCTGCCGGTGGACATGAATGGCTTCAAGTCACAGCAGCATCGTTGGACGAAGGGCTCGATTCAGACGTGCAAGAAGCTGTTGCCGACCGTCTGGCGCAGCCAGCTTCCCTTCTACTTGAAACTTGAGGCCACGGCACATTTGACCTCAAACTTCGCATACCTCCTGCTGGCTTGTTTATGCGTGCTCCTCCATCCCTCCATCGGCGGCCCACAAAGCGGCTGGCTCAGGATGCTGCTGGTGGATGTCCCCATCTTCATCACGGCGTCTTTGTCCGTGGCCGTATTCTACATTTGCGCGCAGCGTGAACTTCATCCGCGGACTTGGATGAAGGAGATCCTGCTCCTTCCCGCCATGCTGGCGCTTGGCGTCGGTCTTTCGATCAACAATGCCCGCGCTGTCCTGGAAGCCGTCTTCAACCACAAGTCCGATTTCGCGCGGACGCCGAAGTACGGCATCGAACGCAAGAAGCAGGCGTGGCGGAAGTGCAAATACATGCCGATGAAGTCGCTGCTGCCCATCGCAGAGATGGGTTTCGCCATCTATTTTACTTATTTTCTTTGGTTCGCCATCCGGCATGCGCAATTCCTCTCCGTGCCGTTCCTGGCCATGTTCCAGATCGGATTTCTTTATGTTTCCTTGAGTTCGCTCTCCCAATGGTGGCCAAAGTTCCATTTCGGCAGTTCGCGCGCCGAACTTACGATTCCTGCGTGACAAAAAATCGGGAAGTGATAAAACCCGCACCGATGTTACGTTCCCCGGTTCTTGTTCTATCCTCGTTGTTTCTCCTGCGCGTTGCTTCTGGAGATGGTGGTCCGGAGGTTCGAAACCAAGTTATAATCAGCGTCAAAGAGCAGAAGCTGATGCTGCTGCAAAACGGCGCGAAAGTGACTACGTATCCGGTCTCCACCTCGAAGTTTGGGGTCGGTGATTCGTCTGGCCGGATGACCACGCCGCTCGGCGCAATGGCCGTGGCGCAGAAGATCGGCGATCATGCGCCTCCCGGTGCGGTTTTTCACAACCGCCGGTTTACTGGGGAAATT